>CAUZIR010000030.1:0-11340 GCA_963579815.1 Dehalococcoidia bacterium | reverse complement strand
TGCCTCACACCGGGGCAGGCACGCCCTGGGGACAACATTTTTCCATGGCAATGCCCGAGTCACCTATGGCCGAGTTCTGGATGGGCTCCGACCCTGGCATTCCGCTCGACGAAGTGTGTCCCATACCCGGTATGCCAATGCCAAAGGACGGTTACGTCACCCCGTCCGACGCCCCCGGCTTCGGCATGGAGATCGCCGAAGAGTGGATAACGCCCTGGGTCCACTAGGGGCTAACTCGGCCCCTACTCTCGTCGGTTATCCTTGAACCTCGCTGCCTGCGACTGGAGAACTCACACTGCCTACCTACATTCTGCTACTGACACTCAACCACGCCGGTCGGGAAATGGCCCTGGAAGACCCCGACCACGTCCTGCAAGTCCAGGACGACATCGCGGTCGGTGAAACCCAGGTCCTGAGTTGCTACGCGATCCTCGGCGAGTACGACTTCGTGTCTGTCGTCCAGGCCCCGGACAACGACGCCATTGCTCGCTTTTCCCTGGAACTGGGCGTTCGCGCGGGTCTGCACATCGCCACCATGCCCGCCGTCCCGGTGGGTCGCCTGGAAGAGGGCGGCGATATTGACCTGCGCGACTTGGAGACATCTCTTGAGCGAGATATGGGGGAGCGAGATACGGGCAACGGCGAAGCTGCGGGCGAACCGGCCAGCTGAGGCCGGTGGAACCCGAACTGCCAGATCCAGACGTCAAGGCCCCTGAAGGCCTGATCACACGAACCGTCGTGTACGTGGTGGTCGCGGTGGTCATCGGTTTCGCAGGTGGCATTGGGTACGCCCAAGCTTTCACCGGCGGGGGTGATACGGGGCCCAACCAGGTCGCTGCAACAGGATCAACGGCACAGTTGGACGGAGCCCAGCCCGACACTGTCCAGTCTGACCAAGCTACCCAGCCGGCGCTCGTCTTCGACATAGACCTGGCCGGCCGGCCGTCTCTTGGCGACCCCGACTCGCCGGTGACAGTGGTCGAGATGACCGACTACGAGTGCCCGTTCTGTCGTCGCCACCACAGCCAGGTCATGTCTCTAATTCTCTCTGAATACGGCGATCGCATTCGTTACGTCACCATCAACTTCCCCCTGTCGTCCATTCACCCGCTGGCGTTCACGGCGGCATTGGCGGCCGAGTGCGTGCACGAACAGGGCCTTTTTTGGCAGTACAACGATGCCCTGTTTGCCGCCACGGAGTCGCTGGTACCCGACACGCTGGTCGCCATAGCAGCCGGGCTGGGCGTGGAAATCGAAGCGTTTGTTCAGTGCGTTAATTCAGGTGCAACGCAAGACATCGTCGTCCGCGACATCCAGGACGGTCAGCGCTTCGGAGTAACCGGCACACCGACCTTTTTCATCAACGGTAAAAAGCTGGTCGGCGCCCGCGCCATCGACATCTTCCGGCAGGTTATCGACGCCGAACTGGCCGCCGCCGGGGGCTAGGCACCCGCAGCCTCTTGCTAATGGTGCGACAGGGTCTCTGCCGCCGATATGACCCCTGGGCACGCGGTGATAAACTAGCGCCGCAATCGCAATTGAGAGGTCACATATTGTCTGAACCAGAGTTCGTAGTTCTCCGCCTGCTTCATATCGTCCCCGGGGCGTACTGGGTGGGTGCCTCGGTGTTTTTGGCTTTCATCCTGGAACCCACGCTCACGGCTATGGGTCCGAGCGTGAAGGGCCCGGTTATGGCGCGGCTGAACAAGAGGATCGCCATTTCCATATTCATCGCCGCGGTAACGACTATCGTAATCGGCATCGTTTTGACCTTCAGGATAGTGGCCACCGACCGCAACACCTTCGACTCAGCTTGGGGCGTGGCCATTCTTTTGGGCCTCATTACCGCCGGATTGGCACTCACTTCCGGCGCGATAACCGGCGAGACGGTCAAGTCCATGGCCAAGCTGGGCGCGCAGGTGCAAGCCTCCGACGGGCCGCCTCCACCAGACGTGATGGCAAAAATGCAGTCATTGGGCAACCGCCTCAAGATGCTCAGCCGGTCCACGGCCGTACTGACCGTCATCGCCGTGGGCACCATGGCGTCCGCCCGGTTCGTTTAGAGACGTCAGCCAAATGAAGAAAGAAGATGCAGTCCGCATAGCGAAAGAGTCCGGTGTAAAGCTGGTCGTATTCGCTTACTGTGACAGCGCCAACCTGATACGAGGGAAGGCGACCCACGTAAACCATTTAGAGCGAAGGCTCGACTCTGGCATCGGCCTGACCGTCGGCCAGCAGGCCGCCACCGATCTCGACCTGCTCGCGGAAATAGAGGGCATGGGCCCGGCGGGCGAGGCGCGCATCTTCCCCGACCTAGAATCCATGGACACGCTGGTGCCGCTCCCGTGGGCGCCGAGCCGGGCCATGATTATGGGCGACCTGCTCAAGTTGGAAATGACCCCGTGGGCGTGCCCTCGCACGTTCCTCAAACAGCAAGTGGCTCGTGCGACCGAGAGAGGGCTGAACATGCAGGTCGGCCTGGAGCCGGAGTGGTACGTGGGCCGCTACGACCCCGAGACCGACTATTACAAGCCCATCGAAAACAGCCAGTCGTTCCACATGACCGGCTACACGCACTACACAGATTTCATCGACGACCTGCTCGCAAACCTGGAAACGCTGGGCATGGACGTGGAAACCTTCTACCCCGAGTCCGGTCCCGGGCACCTCGAAGTCACCGTCCGCCCCGAAGGCGCGTTACGAGCCGCAGACAATCACATCTTCTACCGCGAAGCGGTGCGCAACACGGCCTTCGCCCACGACCTTGCCGCTACCTTCATGCCGAAGCCGTTCCTCGACCAGGCGGGTGCTGGCGGCCACATCCACGTCAGTGCCACGGACTCGTCGGGAAAGACGAACCTGTTTTACGGGAAAGAGGGGCCATACTCGCTCAGCGACGTGGGGGGCCACTTCTTGGCCGGGGTCATCGAGCACCTGCCCGGGCTTATGGCGCTCATTTCCCCCAGTGTTAACAGCTACCGGCGCTTCCACGAGGGTTCGTGGAGCGGTGGCGAGTACCTCACCTACGGCTCCGACAACCGGGAGTCGCCCATTCGCATTCCCTCCCAGTACAAGGGCAACGAAATGGGTAGCGCGAACCTGGAGATAAAACCCGCAGACAATAGCGCTAACCCGTACATCGCCATCGGCGGCATAATCGCGGCCGGGCTCGACGGCATCGACCGTGAACTCCTGCCGAGGCCGTCCCAGTTCGCCGACATCAACCCGGCAACGTTGACCAGGGCCGAACGAGCTGAACGGGGAATAACCCGCCTCCCCGCGACCCTGCCAGAGGCCATCGAGGCGCTGGAGCGCGACGAAATACTGATCGACGCCATGGGGCCGCAACTGGGCGAACCCTTCGTCACGCTGCGCAAGTTCGAAGAGGGTCACTTCGCCGCTCACGACCTCGACTTCGAGCTTCGGCGCCACTACAACAAGTACTAACCGCACTTTGCCATTGGCCACTAGCGTAAAAAGCTAAACGGAGGGAGTTATGACCCAGAAGGGAACGCTGGTAATTGCGGATATCACCGGCTATACGGCCTTTCTCAGCGGCTCGGAATTGGAGCACGCCCAGGACAGCTTGAGCAGCTTGCTCAACTTGCTCTTGCAGGAGACGAAAGCCCCGCTAAAAGTCGCCGACCTCGAGGGAGACGCCGTCTTTACGTACGCTGTCGAGGGGTCGTTTTTGCAGGGCCAGACGCTGGTCGAGGCGATAGAGCAGACTTACGTCGTCTTCAGGCGTGCGATACGTCAGATGGTGCTGAACACGAGCTGCCCTTGTAACGCCTGTAAAAACATTCCCAACCTGGACCTCAAGTTTTTCGTGCACCACGGTGAGTTTGGGCTGCAGAAACTGGGCTCCAGGATCGACCTTGTTGGCACCGATGTCACCCTGCTGCACCGGCTCACCAAAAACACCATTACCGAAACGCTCGGGCTGGCCGCCTACGCCGCCTAGACCGAAGCCGCCGTAGAAGCTCTTGACGTCGGCGAGATGAGCGCTAGCATGATTCAGCACTCCGAGACCTACGAGCATTTGGGCAAGGTCGATATGTTCGTCCAAGACATGAACGCGGTTTGGGAACGCGAGCGCGATCGAGTCCGCATCGCCGTTGAGCCTGAAGATGCACTGGTCATCGTCGAATACGTGTGGGAAGCCGGGCGCTCCCTCGTCTGGGATTACTCCACCAAGCCCGAGTATCGTGCGCTCCTGTTCGACTCAGACACTCGTGAGATCGACGGCGATGTCGACGGCCGCATCGGGTCCGACACTACCTACTACTGCGCCCACGGCGACTCCACCTTTGCGCAGACTATCGTCGACTGGCTGCCGACCGACCAGTACACGTTCGTCGGCCCCGGCCCGTTGGGCACCTCGCTACTTTCGACCATCAAGTTCGAATCCATCGACGACTGCCGACGGACAAGAACTCTCGCCTATATAGGTCGCCTCCAGGGTCCGTTTCTGGCCCGGTTGTTGGTCGCTCCCATTGTTCGGTACTTTTTCTCGGGCGTAGTCCGCAAGGGTTGCCGCGCGTTGGATGTGCGAATGCAGCGGGACCTGGCAGACGGCCTGGTCATCGATTCACAGGCCCTGGTGCCCGCCCCGGATATCTCGCTGGAGGAAGTAGCTGAGGCCGCCGCCACGGGCCTAAGCAGCTAGAGGTTCTCCGCGCGGGACGCGCTCTAGTGGCCGTCCACGTCGACTTTCGACGACCCCGGTCCCGACCCGGACCGGGCGCTGGGCCCGCGCCACTCCAGCAGCGCCTTCATATAGGCGCGGCCCACCAGCTTCCAGCCGTCCCGCAGGTAGGGAATGAAGTGGCCGGCCAGCACCACGTCCGGCTTCATCGCAGCCAGCCGTTTCAGACTCTCGATGTAGGTGGCCCTGTCGAACTCCTCTGAGCCCTCCCACCCCAGCTGGGCGTTGAAGTCCTCTGCCGGGGCCATGAGTACGTCGCCCGTGAACCAGACCTTGCGGCCTGCGTGGTCCAGCTCGTAGATGATGCAGCCGTCTGTGTGGCCCGGTGCGTGAATGGCCTTTATGCGAAAGCCCGCCGCCTCGATAATCTCACCGTCCGTGACGACTCGGTCAACCTTGCAAGGGGGTACGGGGTAGCCCACGTAGGGCAGGGTGCGGTTGTCGGCCAGTGCAATTCCCTCGGCGTCGCCCGGCCCGGCCACCACCGTTGCCCCGCGCTCCCTCAGCGTGGCCGCGTTGGCGACGTGGTCGTAGTGCGCGTGCGTGAGCAGTAAGTGATCGACGGATTCCAGGTCGAGTCCCCACACAGCCAACTGCTGCTCGGCCCGCTCCAAATCCTCCGGGAAGGTTCCGGAGTCGATCAGCACATTTCCCTCGTCACTACGCAGCAGGTAGAAGTTGGCATGCGTCGCATAGGCGAAGCCGTTCAGCAAATAGAGGCCGGGCAGTAGCTGCATTGTTTTAACTCGCTCTCCGCGCACGGTGCGCTCTAGGGCTCTTCGCGCAAGCGCTCATCGGCTTCTCCGCGCGGGCTTCGCCCGGCTCTTGGCCTCAGTGCTTCGCAATTAGCCGTGTGCTACTGGGCCTTGGCTACTCCGTCGCGTCTTGGGTCAGCTCCTCCGTGGGTGCCGTCTGGGCCGACTGTTATGGCGTGCACGCCGCCGAACTCGAAGGTAATGTCGTCGGCCACTGCAATCTTGTAGTCCCGCGCCGTCAGGCCGTCGCGCACGTCCTGGCCGATGCGACCCTCTATATGAAGTTCCCCACCGTCGAAGTGGAACCGGGGCGCGACAATGGCGGATTGGATGTCCATGCCGTGTACCAGCACGTTCATGACAACCTGCGAGACCACTGTGATGATGCGCGGGCCCGCAGCCGAACCCACCACCAGCACTGGCTTGCCGTCGCGCAGGAAGATGATCGGGCTCATGGCGCTGCGGGGCCGCTTGCCTCCGACAATCGAGTTCAGCCGACCGGGCACCGGGTCAAAGTCGCCCATAGTGTTATTCAGGAACACGCCGGTGCCGGGAATGACAATGCCCGACCCGAAGAACGCCTCCAACGACTCGGTGCTAGCCACCGCGTTGAGAAGTGCGAGGTCTGGCTGCCGTCACCGCCGCTCGACCCGCTCGACAGGCCTGCGCCCTGGCGCAGACCGGTAAGGAAACCGTCCGAAGTGAGCTTGTTAATGTCTATGGGCTCGTAGTCCGGGTCGGCGATCAGGTCACGTGCGGCGTAGACCTGCTTGTATGCCTTGCACATGGTGTCGATGGTCTCGACGGTGTTGTGGCCGGTGGCGGCCAGGTCGTACGGCTCCAGCAGTCGATATAGCTGCTGCATGGCTATGCCGCCCGAACTCGGCGGCGCAGACGTTACGTAGCGCAGGCCCTTGAACGTGCCCTGAATGGGCGTGCGCAGTATGGGCCTGTAGGCCGCGAAGTCCGACGCCCGCATTGGTCCGCCATTGGCAGCCATGTACTTGCCCGCGCTCTGAGCGACGGAGCCCTCGTAGAACTCGCCGACGCCCTTCGATGCCACGGATTCGATGGTTTTGGCCATAAGGGTGTTGTGGAAAATCTCGCCCGTCTTGTAGGACGAGCCATCGGACTTGAGCCAGATTTCGGACGCCTCATCGCTACGGGCGAACTTCGTCTCCGCCAGGTCAACGTTGTTATTCAGCACCCAGCCCAGGAACGGGGTCACGGCGAAGCCGTCGCGCCCGTAAGCCACGGCGTGTTTGGCGACCTGCGCCAGCGTCATGGTGCCGAACTTCTCCAGCGCCAACGCCATACCGGCGAAAGTACCAGGAACGGCAGGGGCTTTGACCCCGAGATAATTCTCCTCGCCCGTGACCTCGCCGTTCGCGTCGAGGGTGAACAGATCGGCCGGGGCGCCAGCAGGGGAGTTCTCCCGGTAGTCGAGCATCAGGCTCTCGCCCCGCTCCGCCATGTGCACGAGCATGAACCCGCCGCCGCCTATGCCAGAGTAGGGCGTTGCGGCGACCGAAAGCGCCAGCGATGTGGCCGCGGCCGCGTCCACGGCGTTGCCGCCGTCCCTCAGCACCTGTGCGCCAGCCTCAGAGGCGTACCCGCTGCCGGAAGACACCATGCCCGCGCCGCCACGGGCGTCGCGGACTTTGATTTCTGTGTGATCGTAGGCAGACATTAGAAGCCAAAGACCCTTGCTGCGTTGTTGTACAGCGCATCTTCGCCAGCGGCTTTCGCTTCGGCGCTGGTGTAGTAGCCCTCATCGACCATGGTGCCCAGCGCCGTACCCAGCGCGTGCTTGGCCGTCAGGCAGTCGTGCCACATCGTCTCCGGCCCGCCCTCGCCCGCGTCCGAGCTGTACATGATCTTCTCGTTCGGAACCGACCGCAGAATGTCTTTAAAGCGCTCGGGGCCGACGGCCTTTTCCAGGAACGCAGGTCCCGTCCCGGCCGACAGGTCGAAGTACAGGTTGGGCAGCACGCTTGCCATATACGTCGCTTCATCAGTGTAGGGGAAACCGCCGTGAATGAGCATGGTCTTACAGGCCATGGTGTCGTCGTTTTTAAGCAGGGCCCACAGGTTTATCGGGTTGCAATCTTTGGCCACGATGTCGCTGTCGCCCAGGCCGGTGTGAATCATCACCATGGTGTCCAGCTTTATGGAGTTCAGCACCGCGCGGCGAATAAGGAAGTCCCGCAGCTCTTTAACCCTGTAGCCGAACCAGGCCGGCTCGTCCTTGCGGCGAGCGAAGGCTGCGGACGCATCGCCTTCAGAGACGACCTCAATGTTCAGGCCCGTGCGGTAAGCGATGATCGACTTGAACGCCACCACGCCGTGGTCCCGTACCGCGTTCGTCATCGCCGCGTCATAGTCTGCGATCAGAGCGTCGAAGCTCGTCGAGCTTTCCAGCAGGTCGCGCACGAGAGTCGTGAGGCGGAACACCTTTTTTATGAAGCCCGGGTAGCCTTCGTTGAAAGTGTCGATGTCTTCCAGCGTGCCCAGGGCGTTGTCCACGCCCAGCCCCTTTATGGCCTG
The DNA here is from genome assembly GCA_963579815.1 of Dehalococcoidia bacterium. Taxonomy (GTDB): domain Bacteria; phylum Chloroflexota; class Dehalococcoidia; order Lucifugimonadales; family UBA2962; genus CAUZIR01. Next base: position 3,330 of record CAUZIR010000030.1, on the reverse strand, counting down.
GTCGTCCAACATACCGGCGACGTACCCAGAAAAGTCGGCCTTCCGGCGTCGCTCGCGCTCGGCGACAACTGCGTCGAGCGTGGGCTCAGTACCGAGATACCCGGCAATGTCTTTAATTCGCTTCTTCAGCGCCCCGGTGCTCAGGCCCTGGCGGCTCGCCGTCGCAATCCGTTCGGACTCGCTCATGTTGGGGGGCGTGGTCGCGACCATGGCGTACTGGCCCGCGAAGGCGTTGGCGTCCATGGCATCGTCGTTGTATGCGAAGCAGTGCACGTCGAAAACGGGGCTGCTCTTCAGGTCAATCATCGTCGTCATCGTTTAGTTCCTCCAGATCCCTTACTCACCTCCCGTCCCCGCGCCCCGGCCCCAAAATGGGTGCATGGGCGGGTCAGGGTGGCAACATTTGGCCGGGACTAAGGTAATCCCGGCGCTCCCGCTTTTCAATAGGCTGGCCCGTCGAATTCGTTGACAGGTCACTCCGACTCCATAAAATGGCCGCAGGCCCGGAGGAAGCGCGAATTGACCACACTGCAAAGCCACGCTCGTCGGGGTCGATGGCCACACAAGAGTCAGCCCTTCACCATTCGTCAGAATCTTGGAATTCCAGTAGCACAAAAGCGATAGCGCAGAGGAGAAACCGATGGCCAGAGTAGTAATGAACCACACAGGCTTCGTCGTCAAAGACCTGGAAGTGTCGCGCAAGTTCTACATGGAAGGCCTCGGCCTGGAAGAGCTTCGCAAGTTCGACATCCAGAGCCACGAACTGGGCCTGGTCGTGGGCTACGACAACGCCCGCATCTACGCCTCCATGCTCGCCGGTGCGGACGGGCACATGCTAGAGATAATCCAGTACGTCGACCCCCCCACGCTCGATACGGCAGACCCAATCCTGTACGAGCGTCGGCGCGTCGGCGGCACCCACCTCGCCTTCTTCGTCGAGGACTCAGTAGCAACCTGGAAGCGGCTTTGCAGCATGGGAGGGACCGCCCTCAACGACCCCGTAGAGGTGCTGCCGGGCATGTGGGAGTGCTACATGCAAGACCCGGACGGCAACTGGATAGAGATCACCTCAGACGAAGGCCACAACCGCCAGCAGTTCGTCATAAGGCAGATCCAGGCCATGCCCGACTAGGGGCGAGGGTCAAATCAAAAATACAATTCAGCAGGAGATCGCATAAATGGCACTGACGATGTACCACACCGGCTTTTCGGTCGAGGACATGGCCCGGTCGGTCAAGTTCTACACAGAGGGCGTCGGCCTCACGGTAGACGTCGACATGGACCTGCAGGGCTACGGCCTGCAGCAGGTCGTGGGCTACGACGACGCCCACATTCACGCCGTAATGCTCAAGGCCAACGACGGCCACATACTCGAACTGCTCCAGTACCTCGCCCCCAAGGCCGTCAAACGGGAGGAGTCACAGCAGCACCCCAGGTACCTCGTGGGCGCGGCCCATCTGGGGTTTATGGTCGATGACGCCGAGGCGACCTTGCAGCGCTGCCTGGACCTGGGCGGCACCAAACTCAACCCTATCGTCGAGGCGTATCCAAACCTGTGGGCCTGCTATCTACAGGACCCGGACGGTAACTGGATAGAGCTTGTGCAAGACTCGGTTCACAAGGCAAACCCCTTCACAATTATTCAAAACCGCACACGCCCGTAAACAGCTTAGAAGTGAGCAATTGCCGGGGCCGAGATGGCTCGGCTCCGGCGGCACACCAATGAACAGTCCGTTCCAAATACGCATGGCCGTCCCCTCAGACGCCGAGGCATTAGCCGCCTTCAACTCTGCGATGTCGATAGAGACCGAGGACATCGTCCTCCCGCCCGAGAACGCGCTGCCAGGCGCGTCCGCTGTGCTCGACGACCCGACGCTGGGGTTTTATCTAATCGCCGAAACAGACGGCGAACTGGCCGGTTCGCTCATGATTACCTACGAGTGGAGCGACTGGTCCAACGCCATGTACTGGTGGATCCAGAGCGTCTACGTAGCGCCCGAGCAGCGTCGCCAGGGCGTCTATAAGACCCTGTACGAGCGCGTCGTAGGGATGGCGCGTGATGATGGAAACGTTCGTGGCATCAAGCTCTACGTCTACTACGGCAACGAAAGCGCCCAGACCACCTACGAGTCCCTGGGCATGCACCGCTCCGAGCACCACATCTACGAGGCCCCTGTCTGGCCGGGAGAAAAGTCCCGGGGGTAGGGCCTGTACGCAGCGGTGGGCAGATCGCCAGGAGTTGAAAGATGAGTAACCTGCAAGGTGAAGTCATGGCTGTGAGCGCCAGCGCCACCCACTCGATGGCCAAACCGAACCTGCCCGCCGTGCGCCTCGTCGAGGGGCTGGGGGTCGAGAGCGACGCGCACAATGGCGCGACCGTGAAGCACCAGCCCCGCGTGGAAAGGGACCCAACCCAGCCGAACCTGCGGCAGGTGCACCTCATCCACGCCGAGCTACTTGATGAGCTTGGCACCGCCGGGTTCGATATCAAGGCCGGTCAGATGGGCGAGAACGTCACCACTCGCGGCATTGACCTGCTCGGCCTGCCCCGCGGCGCCAGGTTGAAACTGGGCGACAGCGCGGTCGTCGAGGTGACGGGGCTGCGCAATCCCTGCTACCAGTTGGACGGCATTGAGCAGGGGTTGATGGCTGCGGTGCTCGGCCGCGACGAAGACGGCGGCATCGTCCTCAAATCCGGCGTCATGTCGGTCGTGCTGCACGGCGGCGAGGTCAAGCCAGGCGACCCTGTCACCGTTCAGCTACCCGAAGGCCCGCACACTCCACTAGAGATGGTGTAAAAGCCGCCCCTCCTAGTCGCCCTCCTAGTCGAAGGTAAGGATGCGCCTGGGGTTCTCCACAAGAATGTTGTCGATGTTTTGCTGCGAGAACCCGCGCCTGCGCATCCTCGGGACTATCGACTCCAGGATGTGCGCGTAGCCCTTGCCGCCGTACTTTGTCAGGCCGGACTTGAAGCACACGTCCTGGGCGATGACTATGCGGTCCTCGTAGCCCAGCGCCATTAGTGCTTCCAGCCGTTCCATGCGCTGCACATCGGTAGGGATGAAGATGGCCTGACCTGCGACCGCGCCCCACACCGTGTCCTCGGAGCCGAACGTGTCGTACTCCAGGTTAACGCCCATCTCCGCGACCTCTTTTAGGAGCCCCATGTCCGGGAACACATCGAGGTGACCCATGACGATGCGGTGCGGCTGCGCCCCGGCCTCGATGAGGTCGTTAATGTGGTGCAGCAGCGAGTCGGGGTGGAAGCCGGGGTGAACGAGGATTGGCGCGCCCGTCTCGACGGCCGCCCGTGCGGACGCCCGCAAAATC
>CAUZIR010000029.1:0-11458 GCA_963579815.1 Dehalococcoidia bacterium | reverse complement strand
GGACTTACCGGGAAAATAGCGCTCATTACCGGCGGCAGCCGGGGGCTGGGCAGACAGGCGGCACTGTCGCTGGCGGCCGAGGGCGTGGACGTGGCCATATGCGGCCGCAGTGAAGACAGCCTCAATACGACGGCGGCAGAGGTATCGTCGCTGGGCGTTCGCTGCCTGCCGGTCGTTTCAGACGCCTCCGACCTCGACGCCCTGCCGGGCCTTCACCAGGCTGTATTGGATGGCCTTGGCCCCGTCGACATACTCATAAACAACGTGGGCGGCTCCGGGTCCAAAGAAGACTGGATCCTGAACATCACCGAGCGTTCGAGAGCCGACAAGACGAGAGAAGACGTCGAAAACACCTCGGTGGCCGACATGGAGACAACCTTCACCCGCAACACGTTCAACTCCTTCTCCCTCGCCGGGCTCGTCATACCGTCGATGGCCGAACGTAAGTGGGGACGCATCATCAACATCGCCTCGGTGTGGGGCCGAGAGTACGGCGGCAACATCGCCTACATGTCGGCGAAGGCGTCCGTCATCGGCTGGACCAAGCACGCAGCGGCCTCGCTGGCCGGGGACGGTGTGCTGGTGAACGCGATTGCTCCGGGGATGATCAAGGCCCCCGGCGGCATGTGGGACACGCTGCCAAAAAAGCACTCCGCCGAGACCATGCAGCACTTTTTCGACAGCTTTCTACCGATGGGCAAGTTCGGCGACCCGGAGACGGTGGGCAGCCTGATAGCGTTCCTGGCGTCTAAACGCGCCGGCATGATTACCGGGACGTGTATCCCGGTGGACGGCGGCCAGGGCTACTCGCTTATCTAGTCACTCGCTGGCGAGGGCCGCCCGGGCCTTTCCAATGACGTCGCGGTTGTAGAGGTTCTGGGGCATGTGGCCGCCCAGTACCTCAGCCACCGACTCGGTAGCACGGCGCTGAAGCTCCCGCGTCGACTCCGGCGAGTAGAACGCCACGTGCGGCGAGACGATGACGTTGTCCATGCCGAACAATGGGTGGTCGGACTCCGGGTGGTTGGACTCCATAACGTCCAGACCCGCGCCAGCTATCTGACCGTCGTTCAACGCTGCAACAAGTGACGGCTCGTCTATGAGCGGGCCACGAGCGCAGTTTATGAGAAACGCGCTGTCCTTCATGGTCTCCAGTTCGGCCTTTCCAATCATGCCGGTCGTGTCTTCGTTAAGCGGTGAGTGCAGAGTTACGAAGTCGGACGCGGCGAGAAGGGTGGGCAGGTCCACCAGCTTGCCGCCCGCCTCCTGCACGAGGGCCGTGTCGACGAAGGGGTCGGCCACCAGTACATTCAGCCCGAACGCCTCCGCCTTGCGGGCCGCAGCCCGGCCGATGCGGCCGAAGCCGACTACGCCGATGGTCAGCCCACGCAGGCGCGTCATGGGCAGGTTTAGCTCAATCGACCCCCAGCCGTCCCGTTTGGTGGCGTTGTCGAACAATACGATCCGACGGTTGAAGGCGAGCAGGAATGCCAGTACGTGGTCGGATACTTCGTCCACGCAGTAGTCGGGCACATAAGTGACCGCAATACCCAGGGCCGTCGCGTCGGCCACGGCTATGTTGTCGGTACCGACGCCGTAGCGGGCAACGACCTTCATGCGCTCGGCACCGGCGAGCACGCGAGGGGTCACCTGGGCAAAGCAGGTGAGGATGCCGTCGGCGTCTTTCGCCAACTCGGCCAGCGTGTCTTCGGAGGCGTCCGGCGAGATGACTAGCTCGATGCCGAGAGGGTCGAAGATGGCCTTTTCTGGCTCCAGGTCGGGCCAGACGTAGTCCGTTACCAGGACCTTTTTGGGTTCACGCATCGATTTCTCCTGTTGTGTCTTGTGACGCCCGATGGCCCCTACTCGATAACCATGGGCTTGAAGTGGCAGCCCTCAACGAACATGTCGAAGAAGTCCGGGGTCGTTTCCAGTTCGACGTGCTGAACACTCCGGGCCAGCGCTTCAATTTCCCTGCGCTTGGTCCCTGACACCAGCATTATCGTCGCCCCTTCCAGGGAGGCGTTGCCTACTTTGACGATTCGTTCATGGGGCACACTGGCGATGAAGCCTATGTCCACAGCGTTGGCCTCGTTTATGTAGTTGGCGAACCCACCTGCCAGGTAGAGCCGGTGCACGTCGTCAGGGCCAATTCCGTAGTTGCGCAAGACTATGGCCTGCCCGCAGTAGTTCGCGGACTTGGCCTGGGCGAGAGCCGATATGTCGGCCCGGGAGAGGGTCATGCCCTGGCCTCCGTCCCGACCGGCAGCAAAGGTAAATTCGCTGCTCCCGTCCGGGTAGACGCCCAACTCGGTCATTTGCTCGGTGCGGCGTAGTTCGGCGAGCAAGTCGACGAGGCCGGACCCGCAGATGCCCTGGGGATCGCCGCCGCCAATTGTCTCCAATTCGATTACGCCGTCTGTAATGCGCACCGCCTCGACGGCCCCGTCGTAGCCGGGCATGGCGTAGGCGACCTGCCCGCCTTCGAATGCCGGTCCGGCCGGGCAGGACGCCGCCATGAGCCTGTGTTTGTTACCGACGACGACCTCGGTGTTGGTGCCCACGTCGACCAGCATCACGGTCTCTTCCATATCTTCCATGCCGATGGCGAGCATGTCTGCCGCGACGTCGGAGCCGACGTGGCTGCCGATGAGTGGCCCCGCATAGACCGCCGCTCCAGGGAAGATGCGCAGGCCCATTTCTTTGGCGTTGGTTTCAATGGCGGTCGTCTCGCGCTCGCCGCGCTCATATTCCAACTCAATGGTGGACTTGTACGGCCTCTCTCCGATGGGCTGCACGTCCAGGCCGAAGAGCAGGTCGCGCATGGTGGCGTTGCCGACGAAGACCGCTTCGTAGATACGACGCCTGTGTGTGCCGACGAGTTTGCACATGTCGCCGACCTCGAAGTTGATGGACGAGAGCATGACGGCGCGGAGTTCACCTGCGTACTGTCCACCGTCGTACGAGATGCGATTCATGACGTCGCTGCCGCCGAAGCGCTGCGGGTTCTCAAACGAAGCCGTGTGCACTACTTCACCAGTTTCAAGATCAACGAGATTCATGACGACTGTGGTGGTGCCGACGTCCACGGCGATGCCGTAGACGGCTCCCTTGTAGTCGTCCAGCCGGGTGTCACGACGGTATACACCGTCACCGTCACGGCGAGTGAGGGGATCGAGTTCGACCTCTCGCCTGACAGTGCGAGTGAGGATTCGGGGTTGCCTGCGCAGCACCGCGAACTCGACATCGGCAGTCGGATCGACGACTTCGGCCTGGCACGCCAGCCGGTAGTCACCCCGGAGGAACGACTCGGCCTCCGTCAGGCCTGATAGGGCGTCGCCACCGCGCCGGACCTCGACGATGCACTCGTGGCACTCGCCGGTGCGGCCACAGGAAGTCGGGACCCGCAGGCTCAGGTCGTCGGCGTAGTCGAAGAGCGTCTTGCCGGCGGTCAGCTCAATTCGGCGCTCGCCGTGAATGAGCGGGCTCAATGCTTGTTCACCTGTAGATGGGTGGTGAAGCTAGGAGTCTTTCCAGGCGTCCCGGTAGTCGAGGGCGTCGCTACCGGTGCACATGGCGGGCTTGTCGGGACCGTCGACGAAGCTCTGGTTGCGACACCCGAAACGCGCGGTGCAGTGGTCGCGCACGTCCTTGTACGGGCAGCGCCAGGTTGAGACAACGACCGCGGAGTCGGAGATGTTCCGGTAGATACCTTCCAGGCGGGCCATAGAGGCCATGTACCGAGTCTTGTCGAGTTTGTTTTCGCTTTGTTCGTCAGTGTCCATCTCTCCACCTGTATCTGTCGGAGGAACCATTATTCGGGGCGCTTCGCTGGGGTGTCAACGCGGCGGGCGAGCAGGCCGGAGTCTTCGATTATCTCGGCCACCAACTCTTCCTGCCGGAAAGCCATGACATGGACGCCGTGGACGCCCTTGATTTCGAGGACTTCCTGGATGATCTCGATGCAAATTTTCTTGCCTTCGCGGGCCTGGTTGCCACGACCTTTGGGGACGCCCTCGAGGCGCGCGATTACGGCGTCGGGAATGACCACCCCCGGCAGGTTGGCCCGCATCCACTCGGCGGCCCTGGCGGAGCGCAGTGGCCCCACGCCGACGAGCATGTAGACGCGCTCGTGCAGGCCCATGTCCCGCACCGCTTTCATGTACTCCTTCATGCGGGGCACGTCGAAGCAGTACTGGGTCTGGATGAAGTCTGCGCCAGCCTCGATCTTTTTCTTCAGGCGCAGTGGCCGAAAGTCATACGGGGGCACGAACGGGTTCGCAGCGGCTCCGAGGAACAGCTTCGGCGGCTCTTCCAACTCCCGGCCCGACAGGAACATGCCCTTGTCTCTCAGGGTGCGAGCCGTACGCAGCAAAGTGACCGAGTCCAGGTCGAACACCGGCTTGGCCTCGGGCTGGTCGCCCGTCTGTACGCCGTCACCGGTCAGGCACAACACGTTCTTAACGCCCATGGCCGCGGCACCGAGCAGATCACCCTGCATTGCTATGCGGTTGCGGTCCCGGCACGACATTTGCATTACCGGCTCGTAGCCAGCCCTGGTCAATAGCGCACAGACGCCCATAGAAGACATGTGCACGTTGGCCCCGGCAGCGTCTGTGGCATTGATTGCATCACATACAGACGCCAGGACGAGCGCGCGGTCGTAGACGGACGCAGGGTCCGCCGAGTCGGGCGTGTTCAGCTCTGCGGTGACGGCGATTCGGCCCGAGCGCAGGACGCTTTCCAGCCGAGAGGCGGACTTCACTCTTCCCACCCCACCGGTACTTTGTCGCTTCTGCCGGAGAAGTCGTTGACCCAGGCCGAGGTCATTTCCAGCCTCCTGTCGAGGGGCGGCAGAATGTTCAGGATGCCTGGCCCGTACTTCGGCATCCGCTGCGACCGCTCCCAGGCCTCCACCCAGACGCAGGGCATGTCTTCTATGACCTCGCAGTTGCCGTTCGCCCTGACGCCGCCGCAGGGACCGTTACGCAGGTTTTTCGGGCAGGTCTGTGGACAGGTCATGCCGGTGCTGTGCAGTACACACTGACCGCACATGCGGCAGTCGAACATGGGGCCTTTGGTTAGCCGTTCGGTACGGACGAACAGCCACTCTATTCGGCCGCCGGGCTTCATAAGAGGCCGCATGGGCCGCAACAGGATTATCGAGGCCCCGTAGACCAATTCGAGAAAGCGCGGATAGCGCTGGAGGAATCTCATTGCTCGCTACCTTAGCGAGCCGGCCCAGCTATTCCTCAACAGCCGCGACCAGCGACTTGGCCAGGTCGACGCATGAGATGGCGTCTTTGCCGTAGCCGTCCGCGCCCATGTCCTCGGCGAACTCCTGGGTCACCGGGGCACCGCCGACGATCATCTTGAACTCTTCCCGGACGCCGTTGTCTTCGAAGAACTCGATGGTTCTGCCCATGTTGGGCATGGTTGTCGTGAGGAGGGCGGACATTCCAACGACCTGGGCCTCGTGCTCGACGGCGGCGTCCATGAACTCGTCTGGCTTGGTGTCGACGCCCAGGTCGTGGACGACGAACCCGGAGCCCCGGAGCATCATGATGCACAGGTTCTTGCCGATGTCGTGCAGGTCGCCCTTGACCGTGCCCATGACGATCGTCCCGGCAGGCTCGATGCCCGACTCCGAAAGGACGGGCTCGATGAAGACCATGCCGGCCTTCATTGCCCGGGCGGCAACCAGTACCTCCGGCACGAAGATGATGTTGTCCCTGAATTTGATGCCCACGATTGCCATGCCGGCGATGAGGCCATCGTCCAGCACGTCGTTGGCTTCGTAGCCATCGCCCAGCGCCTGCTCGACCAGTCGACCCACTTCGTGCTGGTTGCCGTAGATGAGGTTGTGGGCGATCTCCTGCATGAGCATGTCGCCCGACTCAAACAGTCCCTCGATGTGTTTTTGCTCGAAGGGCTTGGCGATGTGCTGCATCTCGCCCGCCAACCCCTCGTGAACTATCGCCATTTAATTTCTCGCCCTTCCCGTCTGTTTATTTTCTCAGGAAAAATTGTGGGAACCCGATGGCTCTCCTGTCAAATGCCATGCCTCTATTACTTGGGTGCACCTGCCTTTAACAGACCCTTTTTGTAGGCTCCTATGAAGTTCATGCAGAAGTCGTCTCGACCTTCCAGCATGTCCATGGCCATTGCGTGACGATCGTCGGTGAGATCGAGCGCCAGCACCTGTTCAACTTTGCTCTGTATGGGGTCGATGATGCCGCTGTCCGCCCCCGACTCGATGCACAGGCGTATGAACGTGTCGTTTATGAGCTTGCGCACGGGCAGGCCAAACGAGACGTTGCTCAGCCCGCCGGTGACGTGCAGCTCGGTGCCGTAACGCCGCCGCAGCTCCTCCACCGCGTCGAGGAAGTGCCGCCCGAAGGTTCCGTCAACGGCTATGGGAAACACCAGCAGGTCCACGAACAGGTCCGACAGGGCGATGCCCCGCCTGGTTGCCTCTTCGATGAGCCTGGTGACGTTCGCCACCCGTTCATCGGCGTTAGAGGGCATGCCCGACTCGCCCGCGGCGGTGATGATGGCCCGGCCGTTGTGCTCGACAACCAGGTCGAACACCTCTGGCCTCTCCAGCGCCACCGAGTTGATCATGGGACGACCTAGAGACGCGTCGAGTTCGGCCATTCCGGCCTCGATGATCTCGGTGTTGGACGAGTCGATGGACAGGGGGATGGTGGAGACCTCTTGCACGGCATTCACCATCCAGCGCATGCATGTTTTTTGCACGTCCAGCTTGTAGGAGACCTCGTCCACGTTCAGGTCCAGGAACGCGGCCCCGGCCTTTATCTGGCGAAGCGCCTCGGCCTGCACGTAGGCGCGGCCTTCTGCCTGCTGGGTTTCGTCGTCGCCGGTGCCGCCACGAACGGCGATCATAAAGTGCTTTATCTGGCCCTGCTCGTACGGCTGGGTCTTCTTGTACCACGCCGGCACGCTCATGGTCGCCGGGTTTCCTTCGGGATCGGTGTACGTAACAATCTCGGCACCGTCGTCCAGCGTTCGGTGCCGCTTGCCGTCGCGCAAAACGATACGGGTGGTGTGGATGTTCTCGCCGACGATGACGAAGTCTTCGGGTTTGGTGACCACGGCGGTCATGCTGCGCTCCTCCTGCTCCAGTCCGCTGCGGCGCGGGGTATTTCGACGAGATTTTCCAACCGGGGGGGCGAGCACTTTTTCACGCGAGGTCATGGCCTGGGCCTGTATGGCTGTCATTGAGTTATGAGGCGCCGTTGCCGGAGTGCTCGGCGGTCCAGTCGCGCACGGCCCTGGGTATTTCCAGCAGGTTTTCCATGCGAGTTGCCAGGGGAATGGCGCACTCCGGGGCGATTAGCTGCACACCAGCGTCCAGGCAGGCGAACACCTCTTCGCGCACCACCTCCGGGCCTCTGGCGTACAGGGTGACGGGATTGTTGATGTTGCCCACCAGGGTGATTCTGCCGTCCGCCACCGCCATGGCCTCGGCCGGGTCGTTCTTGGAGTCGAAATGGAACGCCGCCATGCCCGAGTCGGCGATGGAGTCGAGGCGGTCCACGGTGTAGCCGCAGATGTGCAGTATCAGAGGCACCGGCAGCCGCTCGACCATCTCGGTGTGGATGTCCTGCAAGAAGCGCGTGTAGTACTCGGGCGATACCAAGTCACCAGTTGCGTGGTCCGGGAACGTGAGAACGTCGGCACCGGCCGCTATCTGGGCCTTGCCGAACAGGACCGAGATCTCTTTCAGCCTGTGCAGCGTGTCCATCGTCATGGCGGGGTCGTCGATGCTCATGAGCAGGAAGCGTTCAACGCCGAATACGTGGTATGCGAGGGTCCAGGGGCCCATCGTCTTGCCCACGATGGCCACCTCGTCGCCGAACTCGGATTTGAGTATCTCGATGGAGCGGGTAATGGTGGCAACGTCTCTATGTTCGAGGAAACCGGGCGGGATCCGCACGTCTTCCGGCCCCTGCCAGATGGGCTTGCTCATGCGCACGGTGGGCCAGTTGTCCTTGCCTTCCCACTGCATTTCGCAGCCCAAAGCCGACGACTCCTGGATGATGGAGAAGTATGGAGCGATGGCGTCGAAGCCCAACTCCGTGTAGCCCGTGGCGGCCAGCCGAGCGTTCATCTCGGCGTCGCGGCAGGCGTCGGGGAAGGGCGCGTCCGCCAGGTCCATCAGTTCCACCGTCGCCACATTTGTCGGGTTGCATACGGGCGCCCGGTCGACCGGCTGCCCGGCCAGGGCGGCGAGAACTCTTTCGCGTGAGGTCATGTTTGCAATAGTCGTCATGTAATTGCCGTCCCGTTTCGGCCTCTGGTGTAAATGCTATCCGGGTGTTCGGTCATCCAGTCGTTCACTGCCCTGGGTATTTCAAGCATGACCGGCGGCATCATTACGGGGGTCGTCATGCGCCGTTTACCGTGGCTGACTTGCGACCTCGCGTGTAGACGCTGTCGGGGTTTTTCTCGGCCCAGTCCTTGACCGCCCTGGGTATTTCCAGAACGTTCTCCAGCCTGGTCTGAAGCGGTATGGCGCACTCGGGCGCTATCAGGTCTACCCCGGCGTCGAGACAGGCGTTGACCTCGTCTCTCACCGCCTCGGTGCCTTTAGAAAACAGCGTGATGGGGTTGTTTACGTTACCCACCAATCTGATTCGACCTTCGGCGAGATCCATCGCCTTTTGGGGGTCGTTTTTAGAGTCGAAGTGGAAGCAGTCCATACCGCTGTTGGCAATGTACTGCATGCGGTCCAGGGTGTAGCCGCAGATGTGCAAGATGAGCGGCACCGAGAGACGTTCGGCCATTTCCTGGTGAAGCTCCATCAGGAACCGGCGATAGTAATCACCGGAGACTAGGTCGCCAGTGGCGTGGTCGGGGAACATGAGTACATCGGCCCCTGCGGCTATCTGCGCCTCGCCGAACATGACCGAGATCTCTTTCAACTTGTGCAGGGCCCGCATGGTCAGGTCGGGGTCGTCGATGCTCATGAGCAGGAAGTTCTGCACCCCGAACGTGTGGTACCCGAGCGACCACGGCCCCATGGTTTTGCCGATGATGCAGGCCTCGTCACCTATTTCACGTTTGAGAATCTCGGTCGCCCGGGTCACGCACAGTGTGTCGGGGTGTTCGAGGAACCCGGGTGGAATTGTTATCTGGTCGGGATGGTCCCATATGGGCTCGCTCATTACCACCGTGGGCCAGTTGTCTTTCTGCTCCCACTGGATTTTGCAGCCCAGGGCAGAGGACTCCTGCACGATGGTGTAGTGGTGGTAGGTGCTGTCGAAGCCCAGGTCGGTGAAACCGGTAGCGGCCAGGCGGGCGTTCAGTTCGGGATCGCGGCAGGCGTCGGGGAACGCTGCTCCGGTGAGGTCCATGAGCTCAACGGTCATGATGGAACCGGGGTTGATGACGGCTGGACGATCAACGGGTTCGCCCGCCAGGGCCGCCAGCACTCGCTCACGAGGTTTCATGGTGTCTGGTTTCTCGCTACGCCTAGGTCTGAGAGAAGCCGAGTGAGCCGGTTGTCATCTGACCCCGGGAGTCGAAGGCCTCGAGCAGGTCTTCGGTGCCGGTGACGTTGCGGGCGTATGGCAACAGGACGCGCACCAGCCCGTCGTAACGGCTGCCGCAGGGGAAGGCGACCTCGGTTTCGCCCACCCGCTCCATTTCGCCGTAGCGTTCCATGCCCTTGACGGTGGCCCTGATGCGCAGTTCGGGCCGTTTGGCCTCGCCCTCACCGTCGACGGTGTAGATCCATCGTCCATCCACCTCGTTCGGCGTGGTGAACAGGATCATGTCGCTCTTGAGGTCTTTGACTTGAATACGGCCGCTCGGTGCAGGGTTGTCAGGAGACTTTTCCACCGCCTGGCGAGCGAGGAACTTGAGGGGTCGCCGGTAGATCCGGCCGCCGGGGAAGCTGAACTGGGTCGGCTGCCCGTCGACGATATCCAGGTCTCCCAGCATGGCGGCGCGGTCGCGAATTTGTGCGAGGCGCTCCTGTGTGCCCGGTCTCTGGCTGAAGCTCCAGACCGTGATGGCGCCGTCTTTTTCGAAAAACCCGACGGTGATGTCGTCACCATAGGGGTCGATAGGTATTAGCTCCAGACATGCGCCCAGCCGGGCCAGAGTCTCGATAACCGGTTCTCTGTCTGTCGTTACCATCCCAAATATCCTTGTACTCGGTTAGCCTCGTACCGCCTCTGCTAAAGCCTTTATGTGGTCAGGTGTTGTGCCGCAGCAGCCGCCGATTATCTCGATGCCCATGCCTGAGAGTTTTTTGAAGCCCGCCGCCATCTGCTCGGGGCTCTCCGGATATATGAGTTGCCCCTGCCTGATCAACGGTATGCCGGCGTTGGAGTTGAGCCACACCGGGCCATCTGTGGCGGCTCTGAATCGTTCTCCCAGTTCGACCATGATGTCGATGCCGTTGCCGCAGTTGGTGCCAAGTATGTCGGCACCCGCCTCTGTCAGGGCGTCTACGGCCGATTCTGGGGTGTCGCCCATCATCGTGAAGAAGCCCCGTGGACCTTTGTCGAACGTGGTGAGGGCGGCGACGGGGAGGTTCGTGTGCTCTTTCACCGCACGCACGGCCAGCTTCGCCTCTTCGACGGAGATCATGGTCTCTATGACGATGACGTCGACTCCGCCCTCTTCGAGCGCCTTGGCCTGCTCGGCGAAAGCGTGGAAGACGTCGTCCGGCTCTGTCTCGCCGACCGGCACGATCAGTTCGCCGGTGGGTCCCATCGAGCCCGCGACATATCTGGGGCCGTCTGCGCTCTCGGCTTCGCCCCGGGCGAGTTCGGCGGCCAGGCGGTTCAACTCCGAAACGCGGCCGCCGAAGCCGTACTTGGCTTGCATAAACCTGCTGCCCCCAAAGGAGTTGGTCTGCACCAGGTCGCTGCCCGCACGGAGGTAGTCGGCCGCCATTCCCCGCACTGTGTCGGGGTCGCTCAGGTTCATCGCCTCCGGGTCACCGCCGGGCTCCAGGCCTCTCGCCTGCAGGTAGGTACCTGTGGCCCCGTCGGCAATGATCGTGGTGCCAGCGGCCAGGCATTCAAGAAATGTCAGCTTTTCCGTTTTTGTGGTCATTTGATCCATCCGTCTATCGCCCCTGGTGTGGGGTCTCTCGCGCCCTCGTTGTGCAGGTCTCTGACCCTGGCTACAAAGTCTTTGGGCATACCCTCGTTGTAGCGCTCGGCCACCTCCGTAGCGGCGTCTCTCGCGCTCGTCTCCACCTCGACCGGCTCGGTCCAACCCCACCCGTCGAGGTAGTCGTCGGTCCCGTAGCTGCCGTCGAACATGGCGATGGCGTCGGCCCCCTCCTGGAAGCGGTGGTCGAGCATGAGCGAGACCTTGCCGGTATCGTCCTCGGCCTGTACCTGCACGGGAATCTCTTTCCAGTACATAACGCGGACCGTTGCAGTCGTGGGCGCTCTATGGGGGGAAGTCATGA
>CAUZIR010000028.1:0-11556 GCA_963579815.1 Dehalococcoidia bacterium | reverse complement strand
AGGCGAGGATCCTCTTCTCCTCAGCGTTCGCCGTTATTAATGTCAGCCCCAAGCCATCTTCTCCAACGGTCCGTCCGGCTTAGTGGCCCGGCGCGGCCAAGATCATGATATCTGTCTGGCTCTCCTTTCTGACAGGGGCTCATCACTGGCAGGGGGCCCATCTACAAGAGACCGGCGTCCAGTATCATGCCGATAGTCCCATTCCCGAGATTACCGGCTAAACAGGAGCAGAGGCTACATGACGACCGACATCCAGATGCTCGAAGAACTCAAAAACTTCGACACACCCTCCATTACCAACGTGGTGGCCACCTACCCAAAGCACCCGCTCTGCCTGGGGCTGTACCACCCCTGGTCCGAGAACTGGTACACAGACCAGACCATCAAGTGCATGTACCCCGACCTCGGCCGACGTGTGGGCTACGCCGTCACATGCGTGTACGGCATCCCCGACCCGGGATACTCACGGTTGACCTTCATGGACGTGGTAGACGCACTGGACGCGTCTCCGAAACCGACAGTGCTGATCTTGGAGCAGAAGTTCCCGCCAGAGCTTGCGGGCAAAGTCGGACTGGCAGGCGGCAACATGGTCTCGGCCATGAAGGCGCTGGGCTGCGTGGGGCTCATCTCCAACGGACCTTCGCGTGACCTGGACGAGATTCGCCCGATGGACTTCCAGTACATGCTCACAGGCCTGTCGGCGGGCCACGGCGACATGGGCGTCTACGCGGTCAACGTACCGGTGAGCGTCGGCGGCATGGACGTGGCTCCAGGCGAGATCGTGCACATGGACGAGAACGGCGCCTGCAAGTTCCCCTCCGACAAAATAGAGGCCGTTCTCACCAATGCCAAAGCCCTGCAAGTGGAAGAAGAAGACCGGATGGGCAGGCTGCAGCAGGCCACGTCCGCAGCCGAGATACGGGCCATTTTCGCAGGCCAGTCGTACGCCAAGTCGGACGACTAGCACTTGGGGCCAGTAGCCCATACAAGCGTCTCGGTGGCGATCGGTGCGGGCGTCTGGGCCGCGACGGGCGAGCCGCTATCGGTCCCCGTCGCGTTCGCGGCCGGAGCGCTGAACGACTCCGACCACCTGCTCGACTACTACAACTGGTTCTTCAGGCGCAGGGGAAAACGTCTGTTCCTCGTTTTCCACGGGTGGGAATACGTCATCGCCGGTGCTGCCGTGCTGGCGTTCGTCTGGCACCCGCTCTTGCTCGCCGGGGTTCTGGGGCACCTCAGCCACGTTGCGCTCGATACGGCGGCCAACAATGTGCACAAAAGCACCTACTCCATCGCGTTCCGGGTGGCCCGCGGCTTCCGAACTTCAGTCATCCTGAACCGGGCACCAGCCAGCCTGTCCGTGACGATGGGGCGTCTCATCCCCCTATGGGTTCGTATTGAGCCGGTTCTGATGCGGCTGGGGACGTACCGGCGCGCGGCCGACTACGTGCCAAAACACTAGGGGCCAATGGCTGCTCGAACAGCGATCAGGCCGGGGCAAGCTCTAGGTCGGCCAGCCGGGGCATGACGTCTTCGGCGAGAAGGGTCATCGAGCGAACCCACTTGTCTCGCGGCTCCCACTCGTGGGAGTAGGCAAGCATGACGCCGAAGCCGCCGATGTCGTCGTGCAACTCCCGAATCTGGTCGGCCACTTCGTCGGGCGTCCCGACCAGCCAGAGGTTGTCGACCATGTACTGAAGGTCGATGTCGTCGTCGGGCGTTGCCGGGTCTTCCTTCATGTATTTGAGGAACCCGAGCTTGTCCATGACCTGCCTGAAGTAGACCTCGAAGTCGCGGGCCATTACGCCGCTGAGGGCCAATTCGCGCGCCTCTTCGGTGGTATCGGCAACCACGACGTCGCGGCAGATGCGCCACTGGGAACGGTCCGGCACCCGCCCCGCCTTGGCCGCCGCCTCGCTGTACACCTGCCACTGCGCTTTGAGGGTGCGGGGCGGCACGAAGTTGATGCCTAGGGGCATCCAGCCCCGCTCGCCCGCCACGACAAGGCTCTCGGAACGAGGGGACATGCCTGCAACGGCTATGGGCGGATGCGGCAGCTGGTAGGGCTTCATATACATGTAGAAGCCGATGTCTTCCATCGGCTCGGGTATTGTGAATTTCCAGAACTTGTTCTCATAGGTGCCCGGTTCGAGGCCGTCCCAGATTTTCAGCACCATCTCCAGCGTCTCCCACGTCAGGTCACGCTGCTCGTTGCTGGCGGCGTCGATACCGAAGGCCTCGAAGTCCGTTGGTGTCGCTCCCGAACCTATGCCCCACATGAAGCGCCCCTTCGCCTGGTGGTCCAACTGGGCGATGCGGTGGGCGAGCTGGAAGGGGTTGTGGTTGGGCAGGCAGGTAACACCGGTGGCGAGCTTGATGTTCTTGGTCATCCCCAGGGCCTGGGCGATGAAGAGTTCCGGCGACGGAATGTTCTCCCAGGGCGCGGTGAAGTGCTCGGCGATCCAGGCCTCTGCGTAGCCCAGTTGGTCCAGCAGAACGATCTGGTCGAGGTCATCGTGGATGTTTTTGGTGTAATCGCTACCGGGGTGGTGGAGCGGGTCGACAAAGTAGCCTAGTTGCATTCGGGTTGTCCTCTTAATCGATTGTGAATTTCTCTATCGCCCGTCCCCCTTATGGAGGGACTGCGGCGGCGAGTGTAACCCCCCGGTGGCCCGCACACAAAGTGCGGAGCTCCGGAGCAGGATGGTAGTTGATGCTGCCAGGCAAACAAGCTACTCGGCGGTTCGGATATAGCCTGCGGAGTATGTGGAAATATGCGGTGAGGATTCAACGCGGAAGCCCCCACAATGGCTTCAGTCGGCGGTTCCTGAGAGATGTCGACTCCGCTCTAATCATGAGCGAGCGGGTCGAGACGGCCAACGAGTCCCCTAGTTCGCTCTCTTTCATCGCAACTTCGAACAAATTTTCAGCCTCATCACCATTTCCCGCTCTCCTATGGACCACTTCCTCTTCGAAGGCCGTGACTGATGAGGTCAGATGGTCGGTCGCTGTCAGGAGACCGGCCTTTATGTCCTCCGAGCCCGGAGGAGCTTTGAGCCCTTCCAGTTCTTCCCTGATCTCGACCAACTGAACTCCAAGGGTTTCAAGTTCCGCTAGCCAGCCAGCATCGTCACCAAAATCCTTAAGGTGGTGACCCCTCAATTCCTCATCGATATCCTGAGCGTAAAAGGACAGCAACATGGCCTTGCCTTCGAACTAGATCTCTGCACTTGTTGAGTCGTTGAAACCCCACAGTCCAGTTCCCAAAAAGGTAATAACGGCTACAGAGGCCACAAGTGCCGAATAGATCCAGTTACCCCTCCGATACCAAGGCTCTTTAGTGAGCCCAAGGCCCCCAGAGTCGGTTGTACGGGCAACGTTGCTTGCCGACTCTTTACGCACGGCCTCGATGAACTCGGCCGGATTTCCCGGGCCAAGGATGAGAGGGGTTTCGCTAGTCTTCCTCGTGATAATTACCCGCCCTTCCATCGCCGTCACGAATGAGTAATCTATTTTGAGTGACTTTTTAAACCCGGACCATGTCGAATGATTGATCCTTGGCGCCGGTGCCACGTCGGCGACTGAGATCAGAGGGATGTCGTAGCGTCGTGCCCAACCTCGGACGATTCGGATACGATCGGGCCACAATTCCAGCGCGAGTGGCGTAAACCACCAAGTCACTCCCGCCATCAGGATCGCACCAACGGTGAATATCAGACCGTCCAATTGTTCGCCCAATAACGTCACAGTGGCCGCAAGTAGCAGAAAAACGAAAGGCGAGGCCGCATGTTTCAGGATTGACACGGTGTCGCGCTTAACTCCGAAACGGACGGGCGGCCCTGAGCTAAACGGAACCTGCGAGGACATACTGGTGCCTCCGACGAATAACGCTGTCGCGAACGCGTGAGTGCGATCTCACAACCATAGCCGAAGGAAAAAACGGAGCCCCGGAGCGGATTCGAACCGCTAACCTGCTGATTACAAATCAGCTGCGCTGCCAATTGCGCCACCGGGGCCACTCATCAACAGGGTACATCGTTCACCCAGTGGCTTTCGACCGTTATGGGGTCAGTCCACCCAAGTTATCCAGATGGGCCGCCGGGCTCAACAAGACTCCGGGCGGCCTGTCGGGCCGCCGCCAGCACCTCGCGCAGCGGCACGCGCTTTTCCAGCGCAATCCTCTTGGCAACCTCGTATTCGGGCGAAGCGTCGATTGCCGAACCGTCCAATTTTTTGATCTTGACCGGGATCGGGCCAAAGCGCGTCTGCACGATGACCTGCTCCCGCCCCGCCTCGTGCCTTCGAACGAGAGACGACCGGACACCCAGTGTCGTCGTCTCTCGCATGATGAGGTCGGCGGCCCGGCTCTCAAGCGCCGGGGTGACCAGTGCCGATAGCACCTGTCCCGTGCGACCCTTCTTCATCTGAGCCTGCGTCAACCATGCGTCTTTCGCGCCCAATGCGATCAGACGCTCGATGGCGTAGACCAGGACCTGTGGGCTCTCGTCGTCTATGTTCGTCTCCAGCAACACCAGCGATGACCTGCCGGTCGTTTCAGACCCAATCCACAGCCCCAGCGCATTGGGGTATGCGGCCGGGTCACGCGAGCCAAGCCCGTAGCCAGACACATCGACCGTCATTTCCGGTTGCTCAAAGGTGGCCAGGCCGGTCAGCAGAGCCGCACCGGTTGGTGTGACCATCTCACCAGCGTCTTGGACGCCTCCAGGCGGCGGGGCGATGGGTGCGCCCGCGCTCGTCAGCAGTGCCAACGTCGCAGGTGCGGGGACGGGGGTCGCGCCGTGCGCTGTCCGCACCACGCCGGAGCCTGTCGGGATGGGCGAACTGTAAACGGCTTCGACGCCCAGTTCTGCCAGCCCGGCCACCGAGCAGGTAACGTCAACGACCGTGTCCAGGCTGCCCAGTTCGTGCAGGTGCACATCTTCGGGTTCCACGCCGTGCACTGTCGCCTCAGCGCGGCCCAGTCTATTGAGAATCCCCGTGGCCGACGCCACTACCGGGCCGGGCAGGCCGGAGCGCCGGACCATCTCGACAAAGTCGGGCATCGAATGACGGCGCTCGTCGTCCCGCTCTACCGAGACTGTCACGAGGGTACCGGTCACAGCGCCTCTAGTGCCGGGCGCAGCCCTGAGTGCAACGCCATCGATGCCCAGCGACGAGACGACCGACCGCAGGGTGTCTATGGGCAACCCACAGTCCACGAGCGATCCGAGAATCATGTCCCCGCTGGCCCCGCCCACACACTGGAAATACCCGACTCTCTGCGACATCAGACCAGTATTTCAGATTTACGAGGGTACGTGCTAATGGGCGCTACAACCAAATTCAAAGAGAGGAAATAAAAGAGGCCCCGCCGTAGCGGGGCCTCCAAGATCACCATTTAGTCTGGTCGTAGCAGTCAGGCCGAGGCCACTGGCACCGGCGACTGTGACTCGACTCGCAGTCCGCCATCTTCGTCGCCATCAATGTCCTCGACATCGACCACGGCGGTGTCGCCAGGGCCGAGTTCGCCGGCAAGAATCGCGTCGGACAGTTTGTCCTCGACATGGTCCTGAATGACCCGGCGCAGCGGGCGAGCGCCGAACAACGGGTCAAAGCCCTTGTCCACCAGCCACGTCTTGGCCTTGTCGCTAACCTCCAGGCTGATGCCCTTTTGCAGCAGTTCACCTGCCACAGTGAACAGCATCAGATCGACAATTTGAGTCATCTGGGCGCGGGTCAGCGAGTGGAACACCAGCTGACCGTCTACGCGGTTGAGGAACTCCGGCCTGAAGAAGCGCTTAACCTCGTCTAGCACGTTGCCCTTCATCCGCTCGTAGCGACGTTCCTCTTCCTCATCGCCCTCAGACTTGAGGGTGAAGCCGATGGACTTGTCCTGGCGGATGAGGTCGGATCCGATGTTCGACGTCATCACGATAATCGTGTTGCGGAAGTCCACTCGCCGCCCCTTCGCATCGGTCAGGTGACCGTCGTCGAAGATCTGCAACAAGATGTTGAACACGTCGGGGTGCGCCTTCTCAATTTCGTCGAGAAGAATGACGCTGTAAGACTTGCGCCGCACGGCCTCTGTGAGCTGTCCGCCCTCGTCGTAGCCAACGTATCCCGGAGGTGCGCCGACCAGTCTGGCGACCGCATGGCGCTCCATGAACTCCGACATGTCGACCCTGAACACGGCCTCTTCGCTGCCGAAAAGGAACTCCGCCAGTTTCTGAACAAGGTATGTCTTACCAACACCTGTCGGGCCCAGGAACATGAATGTGCCGACGGGTTTTTTGGGGTTTTTCAGGCCCGCACGCGCCCTCCGGACGGCCTTGGAAACGAGAGTAATGGCCTCGTCTTGGCCCACAACCTGCTCTTGCAGGGCGCCTTCCATGTTGACCAGGCGTTCGGTCTCGGTGGAGGTCAGCCGGGTAACCGGGATGCCGGTCCACATGCTCACCACTTCAGCAACATCGTCCGGGGAGACGATCGGCTTTTCATCGCCGCGCTCTGTCTCCCACTCCTTTTCCAACTCTTCCAGCTTCACGGTGAGCTGGGCTTCCTGCTCTCGCTTCTCAGCGGCGAGTTCGTACTCGCGTGAAGAAATAGCATCGTCTTTTTCTTTGCGCACGAGATCGAGCGATTTCTTGGCCGCTTTGACCGACATGGGGGGCGAACTGTAGTTGATACGCACCCGTGAGGCGGCCTCGTCGATAAGGTCGATAGCTTTGTCCGGCAAGAACCTGTCGGCAATGTAACGCGAGGCGAGTTGAGAGGCCACGTCGAGGGCTTCATCGCTGATCTCGAGTTCGTGATGGTCCTCGTAGGCACTCTTAATGCCTCGGAGAATCTCTACTGTTTCTTCAGAGTTGGGCTGCTCAACCTTGACCGGCTGGAACCTGCGCTCTAGGGCCGGGTCGCGTTCAATATACTTACGGTAATCATCCAGCGTGGTGGCGCCAATGGCCTGAAGCTCGCCTCTGGCAAGAGACGGCTTGAGGATGTTAGCAGCGTCGACAGCACCTTCGGCCGCACCCGCGCCGACCATAGTGTGCACTTCATCGATGAACAGGACGCAGTTTCCCGCGCTCTTTATCTCTTCGATGACCTTTTTAAGCCGCTCTTCAAACTCGCCCCGGTACTTGGTTCCGGCGACCAGTGAACCCATGTCCAGCGTCACCAGACGCTTGCCTTGCAGCGTGCCGGGCACGTCACCTGAGGCTATGCGCTGGGCTAACGCTTCGACGATGGCCGTTTTACCCACGCCAGGCTCACCCACGAGAACCGGGTTGTTTTTGGTCCGCCTGCTGAGAATCTGCGTGACGCGCTGAATCTCCGTCTCACGGCCCACGGTGGGGTCGAGCTTGCCAGCCCTGGCAGCCGCCGTCAGGTCGACGCCGAGCTGGTCGAGTGTCGGTGTACGGGTGCCGGAGGTAGCGGCCGAGCTGGAAGTTGCCGCGCCGCCTTCTTGAACATTCTGGGCGAGTACACGGCTGGTCTCGGCCCGTACCTTGTCGAGGTTAACGCCAAGGCTCTCTAGAACGCCCGCTGCAACGCCTTCGCCCTCACGCATGAGACCGATGAGCAGGTGCTCGGTGCCGATGTAGTGGTGGCTGAGGCGACGCGCTTCGTCGACCGCCAGTTCGATGACCTTCTTCGCTCTCGGAGTCAGGCCGATCTCGCCGCCCGAGGCTCGCTCGCCTCGACCGATAATGAACTCCACTGCCGAACGGACCTTGGGCAACTCCACCCCGAGACTCGACAGCACTTTTGCTGCAACGCCGTCTGTCTCTCGGACCAGGCCGAGCAGAATGTGCTCGGTCCCAATGTAGTTGTGGTTAAAGCGCTGGGCCTCTTCTTGCGCGAGTGACAGAACTCGCCGGGCCCTTTCAGAGAACTTTTCGAATCTGCTCGCCATTAGGCCTTACCCCCCACATTTGAGCGAGTTGGGACCGCGGAATTCCCGCGTCCTAAAAGGCCACAAGGCCTCCGAACCTCAGGGCGGACCCGTTGGCTCAGGTCGTAAACAGATCCCCCTCTGCCTGCTTGAGGCTTAGCCCCAACCGGCGACGCTCCGGCTCTATCCGAAGCACCTTCAACCTAACCTTGTCACCCTCCCGGACAACCTCTCTAGGGTGTTGGACCACCCTATCGGTCAGTTCCGAAATATGAACCAGGCCTTCGACGGAACCCTCTACCCGGGCAAATGCGCCGAAGTTAGTCAGCTTAGTTATCGTGGCGTCAACTACGTCGTTGACCGTCAACTTCTCGTGTATCGACTCCCAGGGTTCCGGCTGAAGCCGTTTCAGACTGAGAGCTATTTTCTTACTTTCCGGGTCTACCCTCAGGACATATACGTCCAGCTCTTGCCCGACTGCAACCACCTGTTCAGGCCTATCAACCTGGCCCCAGGACATTTCGGAGATGTGCACCAGGCCGTCCGCGCCACCCATGTCCACGAACGCACCGAAACTACTTATGCCGGTGACACGGCCCCTGCGGACCTCGCCTTCCTTCAACTCTTCGATGAGGCGGGCTTTACGCTCGTTCCTAATTTCCTCAACGAACTGGCGCTCGGAAAAGATAGCCCGGTTTCTGCTCCGGTTTACTTCGAGCACTTTCAAGTCCAGCACTCTGCCGACATCGGTGTTGGCTTCCTCTTCAGGTGCCTGCGCGGGCGCTTCCGTCTTTGGTTCAGCTTCTTGAGCATCCCCAGTATCGGGCCCGGGAGCACTGGCCTCGGGAGATCCGGCCTCCGGGGAACTGGCCTCTGGAGCCGCTGCTGCCGCGCTATCGACTTCTTCGGTGACGGGTGCCTTTTCGACTACACCGTCGGGTCCTGCCTCCAGGACCGCAGGAGCACCGTTCCCACGGTCGGACGAGGCCTGTTCTTCGGCCCGCTCTCGATCCTGACTTTGGTCCCTGAACCTGTCCCTAGAGATACTAACTAGCTGGGAAGCAGGGACGAACCCGTGCACACCCTCAACCTCAACGATGGCTCCACCCCTGTTGAACCCCAGAACCGTCCCTCGGACGCTCTCTTTGGTGTCAACAAACTTGGCCAAGACTCGCCAGCCTTTTTCGCCCACCGCCCTGTCCAAAGACAGGATTGCGGGCTGCTCGCCAGACTCGTTCCGTATAACGACGGCGACTATTTCGTCGCCGACCTTAAGGGGTTCGCCTCCGTTCGCCTGGGCGGTGCGAAGTTCGCGAGATGGAACGAAGCCTTCGGACTTGTGTCCGAAGTTAAGGTGTAGTCCGTCGGACTCCACGCTCATAACCACGCCCTCGACGACATCGCCGCGGCGGATGGGCTTCATGGCCTCGACAGAGTCGAGGAGCTGCCCCATGTCCTCGTAACCTTCCCCTTCTAAAGGGCCATCTCCCTCAAGGTCGATAGCATCTGGGTCTGAAGACAAATACATAGGGTTTACTTTCGCGGACCGACTCGGATTCGAATCGTCGTTAGTGGAGTGGGATCCTCAGTATATAGCCGTTCCGGGCCTCTGTAAACGTGGCCCGATACTGTGAGGACCAGACGCTCCGGCCATTCAGTTTGGTGAAAAAATTAGTCGAGCCCTGTGGGCGTGACAACTCTTTCAGAGGGAACGAAAAACCCCTGGCAGTGACCTATTTTCCCACACCCTTGCGAGTGCAGTATCGTCAGCGCTGAAACGTTTCACTACCGTGTTCGGGATGGGAACGGGTGGGGCCGTCTCGCCAGAACCACCAGGGGAAATTTTCGTTTTTACGTGAGCCGCCGTAAAGACGACTCCCACAAAGTGTAGAAGGCCAGCGCCGACCAGTCAATAGACTGTGACCGTCATTTGGTTTTGCTCTCGATCTCGTTGACCGCGCAAGTACGCCAATGCTACGCTTTGCTAAGTGCCTCGCGGCCGCGCCGTGTTCCTGTACGGCACGCAATTTAACCCGATGAGCCTGGCTTATGAGAGGTGAGAACTTGACCACCGATACTCCAGTGATAGAGGTAACCGAACTAGCTTCCCGCAAGCTGGTCGAGGTACTGGCCGAACAAGACAAGGCCGGGAACATGCTCAGGGTAATGGTTATGCCCGGACCCGGCGGCGCCCTGCAGTACATGCTGGGTGTTGAAGACAAAGTAGGCGACGACGACATTGTCATTGAAACCGAATCGGTCAACGTCCTGATCGACTCGGAAAGTGTTCCGCTCATTGAGGGCGCGAGCATCGACTATGTCGAAGGGCTCATGCGCAGCGGTTTCGTCATCAGCAACCCCAATGCCCCGGCCGGTGGCGGCGGAGGCTGCGCCTGCGGCGGCGGCGGCGGTGGCGGATGCGGCGGTGGCGGCGGTGGAGGTGGCTGTGGCTGCGGCGGGGGTGCCCATGGCGAAGAGGGCCACGGCCAGGCCGATGCCCAGCCCCAGGCGGCCCAAACGGGCGGCGGAGGATGCGGCGGAGGCGGATGCGGCTGCGGCGGGGGCTAAGCCTCTTTCATGCCCAGTCAACTAGGGCCCAGATAACTAGGATCTAACTATAGGGGCGGAGTTCGCTGGGCTCCGCCCCTATATTCTTTTTCCAGAACCCTCCATTAGCAACGCCCCCCAGGCTCCCGATGAATAGGGCTCGATGATTAGGCAGGCTCCATGACCAGACTCGCACTAATAGGCGCAGACGTTCTCGGTACGTCCATAGCCCTTGGCCTGAAAAAGGCGAAGCCGGGACAATTCGAAATCGTTGCGGCCGCGGCAGACCCCGACGTGCTCAAGACCGTCAAACGCATGGGGGCCGCCGACCGCACGCACTCCAGCGCACGCAAGGCCGTCGAGGGGGCCGAGATCATCATCCTCGACACCCCGCTCATACACACTCGTGACCTTCTTGAAGCCCTCGGTCCATCCATCGAACCAGGCGCAGTCGTCACCGACACCGGGCTTATCAAGACCCCCGTAATCGAATGGGCCAATAGCTTCCTGCCAAAAGGCACCCACTTCATCGCGGGCAGGCCGGTTCCCAAAGCAGACCTCGCCGGGTTGAAGGACGCCTCTGCCGAGGTACTCACCGGTGCCGAGTACTGCATTGTTGCGGAGCCGGACAGCAGCTCTGAGGCCGTGCAGACACTCGTTAGCCTGGCTGAACTTTGCGGCGCCAGGCCCTTCTTTTTGGGCGCTCGCGAGCACGACACCTACAGCGCGGCTATGGGCGTGCTACCGACGATAATCTCCTCGGCACTGATGTCCACTACCTCCTCATCCAACTCATGGGCAGAGATGTCGCGCGTGGCTTCCAGTCAATTTGGCGACATGACCCGCCTGGCAGACCGTGACCCGGAAGAGAGCCACGCCGCCGCCATGGTCAACCCCGACGACCTAGTTCACTGGATAGACCAGATGATTTCCAGCCTGTACGCGTTCCGCAACCAGGTGAAAGGCGACAAAGAAGAGCTGTTCGGCTCCTTCGTCAACGCCTGGGAACAGCGGGCGAGGTGGCAGGCTGGTGCCGTGCACCCGGACGATGCCAGCATGAAACCCCGCATCAACTCTGGAGAGGCCATGGCCGAGATGATGGTGGGCTCCATACT
>CAUZIR010000027.1:0-11556 GCA_963579815.1 Dehalococcoidia bacterium | reverse complement strand
CGCAGCCACGACCCGCCTGATGGCCTACGAGGACAGGGTTTCGGGCGTGGACCTGACCGACCAGACCCAGCTTAAGTTCTAGGTAAAGTCATCGACCCGCACGTCCGCCGGGCAGATCGAAGTTGTCTTGGACGAGAACACGGGCTGCGCGTCTCCCGAAGCCCACGTTGATGTCCCGGCGCTCGCCGCAAACATCTGGACGCTGGTGACGGCCGCGATAACTCAGACCGACGGCTCGACAGCCGTTACCAACGCCAACAAGGACGCCGTCCGCTGCATTGGGCTAGAGGTAGAAACTGACCTGTCTACCAGCGGCGACGTCACCGTAAACCTGGACTTCGTTCTCGGTACGGGCCAGTACACCCAGATCATTTTCAACGTCACGGTCGCTGTCAAAGGTGAGCCGGTCAACATGACGACTCCGTCAGACTCCAACGACGACGGACTGGCCGACGACGACGCCAAGAACCTGATGACTGTGAGCTACTTTGACCGCAACCCGCTGATTCGCAACCTTCACTGGGCCCTGACGTGGCTGGGTGACAGCGACGGAGACAACCTGCTTGAACCCGGTGAGCGGGCGGAGATTACGATTTTCCTGAAAGGGCTGGCCGACGCCACCCCGCTCACGACGGACGAGATATTCCAGATTGAACTCAAGCCCTCATCCGGCAGCGTGATGGTGCTCAAGCGGGTTACCCCGGCAACCGTCGACCTGATCCAGCCCCTGGATTAGGGGCCCCAAGGGCCGCCAGCGCTAACGACTGAGAGCCTGGGTGTCGATAGCCTCTTCGTTGAGCCACAGTGAACCGGACGGGTTGTCCGGGTAGAGCGCAGCAACTAGCGCCCGGTAAGAGAGTTCGAACTCCCACCTAATACGGTTGATCTGTTGCTGCCGGTCCTCAGGGGCGAGCCCACCTACGGTAATCGGCTCGATTCTCAGCAACTCGCCGTCCCGCTCAAGCGTGACTACAAGGTTGCCGAGTTCAGCCGAACGTTCGAACGAGATGCGCGTGGACGGCATTTCGGTGGGGTTCATGGTCACCACCACCCCAGCATGCTCCGCGGATGCACGCAGGTGATCGCGAACGGAGTCCAGGTGTTTCTCGGCTTCGGCGATGCGCCCCTGATCGATCAGCTCGCGCATTTCTTCAGCCCTCACGCCCGCCAACTCGGCATGCGCCTGGGCCTTGCCTGTGTCGGAGCGAGAGAACGTGAGCATGACGTTTTCTTTGGTGCGCTTGGCCCAGTACAGGCTGTCACCCGGCACCGTATCGGCGGCGGTCACCGCTGCGATGCTTCCTACCCCCAGTACGACCAACGCGAGTACCAATACGGCCGCCATGGGCACGGCGACCGGCCTGGGAAGGCGTGCAGGCAACCAGCGAACTCTACGATGCGGGGCGTTTTCGGCTTCGAGTTGCCTACGCAACCGGGCCTTACCCTTTTCTTTTGCGTCCGGCCCGGGGGTTACAGAGGTAGCAGAAGCTAGCGCTGTTTGGGCGGCGTCGAGCAGGGTTTGCAACCGCTCACGATATTCGGGGTAGTCGTCGAGACACTCTTCGATGCTCTCGCCATCGGCAAGGCGGTCGAGGCAGACATCGAATATTTCATCGAGTTCTTTGTCGATCTCGAAAGGCGCCACTGGGACTCTCTTAGACAGACTGTTGGGAGGGAGCGCCGCCGGGCATGAGGATTTTACGCAGCTTCTTGATGCCGACGTGCTGTAGTGCCTTTACGGCGTTCTCGTTGCGCCCCACGGCCTGTGCCGTTTCGTTTACCGATAGTCCCCCGGCGAACCGCAGAGAGATGACCTGGCGCTGTAGGTCGGTGAGGTCTTCCATTGCCGCGTTGACCTCTCTCATGGCCAGCTTTGTCTGCACGTAGTTGTCCAGGTCAATGCTGGACTCGCCAACTACGGCGAGGACCTTGTCGAGCGACACGCTTTTTTCGCGGCCCTGCTTTCGGAAGTAGTCGACCACGAGATTGTGCGCTATGCGGAAGAGCCACGAGGAGAATGGGTGTCCACGGTGTTTGTAGCTGCCGATGGACTTGAGCATGCGAAGGAACACGTCTTCGGTAATGTCTTCGGCCGCGGTGGCGTCCCCGGCTTTAAACGAGACGTAGCGGTAGATGCGATCGTAGAAGTGGTCGTAGAGCGCCTCGAACGCGCCCGTATCCCCGGCCTGAGCTCTTACTACGAGTGCTTCCAATTGCGCCTTGGTGGGCGACTGTTTGCCGTCCATCGTCTGTGACCTCCCACTCCAGCCCGGTCCGGATTTCCGGTCTGGGTCAATTACAGTAACGTACGCGTCTCGCCCGAGGTTAGCTTTCAATTGTTCCGACTTGTGGAAGAACCGTCACCCCCCAGTTGTGGATAAGACGCAAAAACTGCCCAAAAGGTTCCGGAGGGGTCCTCTAGCTCCAGATCATTGGCCCCAGATCACCAGTCTGGCCCGATGCTAGACTTGCGGCGTGGCCATTGACCAGCGACAGCGCGCGATGCCTTTCTCGGTCCGACCCATGGGCGAGTCTGACCTTGACCTCTGTGCGCGTGTCGAGCGCGAGACCTTCCCCTCTCTTTTCCCGCCGACGTCGTTCGGCCGTGAATTGTGTAACCGCCTGGCCAATTACCTTGTTGTTGAGCCTGAGCCCGGCGAAGTCGTTGGGTTCATAGGCGTTTGGTACATGGCTGACGAAGCTCACATCGTCACGATTGGTGTGGCCAACAAACACCTTGGCAACGGACTGGGAGAACTGCTCCTGATTGCCGCAGTCGAACACGCACAGCACCGGGGCGCTCGCATGGTGACGCTGGAGGTGCGCGAGTCGAACTTCATTGCCCGCAACCTTTACCGCAAGTACGGCTTCACTGAGAGGGGCCTGCGCAAGGGCTATTACTCGGATAACCACGAAGACGCGGTGATTATGACGACCGAACCCATCGCCGAGCCTGCGTTTCGCGAGGGCTTCGCGGCGCTGGTTTCGGCGCATGCACTTGCTAGAGGGACCTCGGCTCGGCGCATTTCATAGGGAGGTTCGCTAGGGCGGCCAGACGACCATTATTGCCGGCACGGCCACTGCCACCACCACTATTGACAGCGGCAGGCCCATTCGCCAGTAGTCGGTAAAGCGGTAGCCACCCGGCCCCATCACCAGTGTGTTTGACTGGTGGCCGATCGGCGTCAGGAACGCCGCAGACGCACCCACCGCCACCGCCATTAGAAACGGGTCGGGGCTCGCCCCCAAACCGGCGGCCATATCCATAGATATGGGCGCCATGATGACGGCCGCTGCGGTGTTGTTCACGATGCCGGATAGCACCATCGTCACGGCAATTACGATGGCCAGGGTGAGGGCGTGGGGCATGTCGCCGCCGGAGAAGTTGAGGGCTTCGGCTATCGTCTCGGAACCCCCGGTGCTGACTAGAGCGTCGCCTATGGGGATCATGGCGCCGAGCAGGATGATGATGGGCCAGTTGACGCTCTGGTAGGCCTCGCGCAGGGTGAGGGAGCCGGAGATGGCCATGAGCAGCGCGGCCCCAACAAATGCGACCTGTATGGATAGCGCGCCGGTCGCTGTGAGCAGGATGGCGGCGGCGAAGATGCCCATCGCCAAGTGGGGCTTCGGGCGGGAGCGGCCGAGGCGCAGATCGCGCTCAACCAGCGGCAGTCCGCCCATTCGGCGCAACCCCTCCATGACGGCGTCGGATCGGCCCTGGATCATTAGCACATCGCCCACGGCGAGGCGCATGTTCCCCAGCCGCTCTTGAATGTGCTCGCCCTGCCGGGAGATAGCCAGCAGGTTTATGCCGTACCTGGCCAGCATGTCTATTTCTGACGGGGTGCGACTCTCAAGCTCGGAGTTGGGTGACACCACGGCCTCGGCAGTGACCATCTCTTCCCCGTCGGCGTTCCGGGCCGACCGGTCGCTGCCCGCGATTTCGAAGCCTGTCGCGGCGATCAGTTCGTTGAGGTCTTCCGGGTCGGCCTCGATGATAAGCACGTCCCCCGGCTTGACCTCCTGCAGGGTCGAGGGAGCCTCGTAACGTCTTTCCTCCCGGATAAGGCCCACCACGTTCACGTCGGCGTCCATAGCGTTTTTGATTTCGCCCAGCAACCTGCCTGCCATACGCGCCCTGGCAGGCACGTTCACCTCAGTTACGTACGCCTGAATGCTGAACGTCTGCGGATCGAGGGCGGCGGTGCGGCGGCGCGGTATGAATCTCCAGCCGATTAATACGATGAACGCCAGCCCGGCCACTGCCACTGCCAGCCCGACGGGCAGGAAGTCGAACATGCGGAAGGGGTCCTGCCCTGTCTCGGCTCGGAACGTGGCGATGACGATGTTGGGGGGCGTGCCGATGGCGGTTAATAGCCCGCCAAGTAAGGAGCCGAATGCCAACGGCATGAGGATGTAAGAGGGCGACCAGCCGGTGCGACGAGCTGTCTCGATGGCTACTGGCATCATCAACGCCAGGGCGCCGATGTTGTTCATGAACGCCGAGAGGAGAACGGTCAGCCCGGTGATGGCGGCGAGTTGGATGAGGCGGCCGCCACCAAGTTTGGCCAGGCGTTTGTTGATGCCGTCGGAAACGCCGGAGTTGGCCAGGCTGCGGCCGATGATGAGTACCGCGGCCACGGTGACAACTGCAGGGTGTCCGAAGCCAGCGAAGGCGTCAGCCGCCGGGACGAGCGGTGCGTCTACAAAAGGGGTGCGGTCTGCTACTACAAGGACGAGTAGAGTGACGAGGGCGACGAGATCGAAGCGCCAACGACCCCACAAAAAGAGCGCGAGCGCAGCCCCGATGACGATGAACACAAAGGCCTGGTCCGACATTCGGAGTCCGCCGTTGTGCGCCCTGAGCTCTCTTGTTCAGTCACCGTTTCTTCGCCTCTGCCACTATGGCCCGTCGCTACTTCCGTCACTACTAAGGCGGTATTTTAGCGGGCATACAGGCATCCGCGCCAGCACAACCCGGCACTTGTACGGGCGATTAGGGGAATCCACTACCGGGTGGCCGCATCGTAGTTGGTACTGAGGGCTGGTATTTACTGTCAGTTTCTTGGAGAGGTGGTGAAGGCGTGGCGGGCAAGGTAATACTCTTCGGTGTGGTGGCGGTCTTTGTCGCATGGCTGGCGGTGCCCCAGTTGCGCGACGGGTCTTTCAAGCTGATACGACCGTCCGAGCCGGTGACCGTCGTGCTGAGAGGCGAGTCCCAGTCGAGCCTCAAACCAGGGATTGAACCGGACGACGCCGACTCACCTTTCCAGTTGGTCACGCTGCTCGGGTTCGACGCGATCCCGGCGATTCTCGAACCTGAGTTCGTGAGCGCCCCCGAGGCGGACGCATGGATGGCACCGGACGAGCAGGTGCTGGCGCTGTCGATCAATGGGGAATCGAGAGCGTACTCAGTGCCCCTTCTCAGCCGCCACGAGATCGTCAACGATGTCGTAGGAGGTGTGCCGGTCGCCGTAACGTGGTGACCGCTGTGCTATTCGGGCATCGTGTATGCCCGCCAGGTCGAAGGGACCGTGTACACGTTCGGGGTGTCGGGCAAGCTCATCCGCAACGCCATGGTCATGTACGACCACCAGACCAGGTCGCTGTGAAGCCATTTCCTCGGTCAGGCAGTCAAAGGCGACCTGGCGGGTACGGTGCTGGGCTTTGTGCCGGTGACGCACACCACGTGGGCCGCCTGGCGCGAACTGCACCCGGACACGCTGGTACTCGATAAGCACGACCGCTCCAGCCGGGACAGCTACCAGAGCTACTACGGTAATGGGAGCGTGGGCGTCATAGGCGAGTCGGTACGCGACGAACGCCTGCCGAGAAAAGAGCGGGTCGTCGGGGTTGCCGGGTCCACCGGAGTAAAGGCCTACCCATTCTCGGCACTGGAACTTACGCTCGTGGTGAACGACTCTTTCGCCGACCTGGACGTGGTCGTCTTCCTCGACGCACCCACTCAGACAGGCCTCGCCTACAGCCGTACGGTCGATGGCCGTACGCTGACGTTCGACCTCGCACCGTACGGCGGCGGCATCCAGACCGCATTCGTTGACAGGGAAAACGGCAGCCAGTGGCTTGCGCTGACCGGTCGGGCGATATCTGGGGAGATGAAGGACGCGACGCTGGAGCGGGTGCTGTCGCACCTGTCGTTCTGGTTCGCCTGGACTGACTGGAACCCGGATACGGCTCTATACGGGGACTAGGCCTCGTCTTGCCTGGGCGGGCAGAGGCTTGAGGGGCCAACGGGCAGGCTACCGGGGGAATCGGTCGCCCGAGTTCGCGGTGACCTCGGCCTGGAAGCCGCGCTCTTGCGGCCCCCACAGGGTTCTGAGGTAGTCGATAACAGCTACGATCTGGTCGTCAGACAGGGTGCCTCCGAAAGCTGGCATGCCGCTGGTGACGCCGAGATCGGGGACGCCCCTGCCGCCCTCTTTCACGGTGCGGAACAGCAGACCGTCGGGGTGGTGCCAGGTGTGGCCGGTGGTGTCGTGGGCGGGCGCCCGGAACGAGCCGTCGGGGTTGCGCTGCTGCCAGTCAGCTTGCCCTTCCCCCGCAGCACCGTGACACACGGCGCAGTTGTCGGCGAAGAGCTGGCGGCCATCGAGGTTGACCGGTTCGATTTCGGGCCCATTAGCCGATTCGGGATCTGATGTCGGCTCGGAGCTAACGGAGCTATCGAGGGCGAACTTACTCCCTTTCTGAACCGTCGTTTCGACGGTCTGAGTTGCGGCGGTCCCGCACCCCGCTGCGACCAGGCTGAATAGCGCTATCGCCAGCCCGCCGATGAGGACTGTTTTTGGGTAGAAGCTAACTTTGTTGCCCGGTACTGAATCCATTCAGGGTCGCCTCGTTTACTTCCTCGGGTGTCAGCATCATGCAAACGGCACGCGGCCTTGCGTTGGCGTCACGTCCGTCTCACGGTCGCGCGGGACACTTATCGTACCCGGCGTGACCAGTGGCGAGGTGCCCCCTGCCACCACGGACATGCCCCCATCGGCGAGAG
The DNA here is from genome assembly GCA_963579815.1 of Dehalococcoidia bacterium. Lineage (GTDB taxonomy): Bacteria > Chloroflexota > Dehalococcoidia > Lucifugimonadales > UBA2962 > CAUZIR01. Next base: position 4,544 of record CAUZIR010000027.1, on the reverse strand, counting down.
TTTGAGGAGTTACGACGATGCGAGTGCAAGAGGCCATGTCTGAAGTTGTTGTCACGGTGCCCGAAAAGGCAACCGTGGCCGATGCCGCATCTACGATGGCGCGCGAAGGCGTTGGGTGTTTGATCGTGACCGACGAGAATGCGATCAAGGGCATAGTCACTGACCGTGACATCGTCATCCGCTGCGTCTCCGAGCGGCAGGACCCGGTGTCGAGTCCTATTGGCAAGTACGTCTCCAGCCCGGTCCGGTCGGTAAGGCCCACCGACGACATAGTCGATGCCGCCCGCCTGATGGCCCACGCCAGGGTCAAAAAGTCGGCGTTTTCTTCACCGGGTACGCCGAACACGTATTTAACGCCTTCCTCTTCCAGGCACCTGACGAATAGCTCTGCTGCTTTCATGAATGCTCCCTATTGACGGCCGAATGGCTCGGGTATCTGCAGTGCGTTCATGGCGTCCGCCCGGGTCACCAGACCGACGGCTCGCCCTCTGCCGACGACCGGCAATTGCTGGTGGTCACTGCGAGCCATCAGCACCAGCGCCTTCTCCAGCGGATCCGCCGGGGCGACCGTCACCAGTCGTTCGCGCGGGGTCATCACGTCGGAGATCGCCGTGGACTTCCATGACTCTGATGCAACGGAGCGCAGATCGGACGCCGTTACGATGCCGTGCAGCCCATCATCGGTGATGACCAGGAACGCCTGCTGGAAGCCTCGCACCGCGAAGCTGTCCACCACGTCGCGCACGCTGGCACCCGGCTGAACGCTTGGGAAGTGCTGCCTGGTAACGTCGGCCACCGTTTTGCCCGACAGCGAAACCGGCCCTCTCGCCCTTGCCCGCGAGGCAGTAGCGGACGCAGAAGCAGAAGCAGAAGAGCGCACGAACCAGCCGATGAACACCAGCCAGATTCCGGTGGTAAAGGCGAATGAAAAGGCCACTGCCACACCTGCGACCATCATCAGCACGCCCACACCGATGCCAACCCTCGACGCCACGGTCGTGGCCCGCTCGAGGCTGCCGGTCGACTTCCACACCGCCGACCGCAACACTCTGCCGCCGTCCAACGGGTAACCGGGCACCAGGTTAAACACGCCGAGCACCAGGTTGACGAATCCGAGATAGAACGTCAGACCGCGAATCTGCTCGTTGCCCTCGCTGCCCACGACCCAAAAGAGCAGCCAGAAGGCCACGCCCAGGCCCAGGCTGCTGAGGGGTCCGGCGGCCGCGATCCAGAACTCCTCGCCGGGGCCGTCGGGCTCGTCTGCCATTTGGGACACGCCGCCCAGTATGAACAGGGTGATGGACTTGACCCTGTGGCCTCTGGCCAGCGCCGCCAGGGAGTGACTTAGCTCGTGCACCAGCACCGACGAGAACAGGAGCATGCTGCCGAGTAGCCCCATGGCCCAATAGGTGCCGCCCGACCATTCGGGATAAGACGCGGGGAAGTAGGAGTTGGAAAGAGACCAGGTCAACACCAACAAGATGAAGACCCAGGAGACGTGCAGTCTAATCGGAATACCGAACAGGGTGAAGATAGTCACCGCACTCTGCATGTCACCCCTCCTAAAGCACTCAGTCCTAAGAATGACCCGGTAGCTGAAACGAACGAGGCCAAGTTTCGATTATATGTGCAGCCGGAGACCCTCTTCGGTCCGATACGAGCCGACGCTACGCACGCGGCCAAAGCTATAATTGGTCCGTATGTCTCGACGCCTTTCCTTCCTAGATCGATATTTGACGATCTGGATATTCACGGCCATGGGCGTGGGGCTTGTGATTGGCAATTTCGTTCCGGGTGTCGCCGAATTCAACTCGTCGCTAAGCCTGGGAACGACGTCTATACCCATTGCCATTGGGCTAGTTTTGATGATGTACCCGCCCCTGGCAAGGGTCAGGTACGAGAGCCTGGGCAAGGTTTTCCTCGACCGGCGAATACTGAGCCTTTCGCTGGTGCAGAACTGGTTCATCGGGCCGGTGTTGATGTTCCTGCTGGCCATCGCCTTTTTCCGGTCCGAGCCTGGCTATATGGCCGGGCTGGTGATGATAGGCCTGGCCCGCTGCATAGCGATGGTCATAGTGTGGAACGCCCTGGCCAAGGGCGACAGTGAGTACGCTGCGGGGCTTGTGGCGATTAACTCGGTGTTCCAGGTACTGTTTTACTCCGTTTACGCCTATGTGTTCATCACCGTGCTGCCCCGGTGGTTCGGTATGGAGGGCCTGGTCGTCGATGTGACGATGTGGCAGATCGCCCAGGGTGTGCTGATCTATCTGGGCATCCCGTTCGTTGCTGGGATGGTTACCAGGTATGTGCTTGTCAGAAAGCGCGGCCGGGACTGGTATCAGAGCCGGTTCATTCCCGCCATCAACCCCATTACGCTGGTGGCGTTGCTGTTCACTATCGTGGTGATGTTCTCGCTCCAGGGCCAGGCGATTGTGGACCTGCCCCTGGACGCGCTGCGGATCGCAGTGCCGCTGTTTATCTACTTCGTGGTGATGTTTCTCATCTCGTTTTACATGGGTAAACGAGTCGGTGCCGATTACTCCAAGACAGCCGCGGTTTCGTTCACCGCCGCCAGCAACAACTTCGAGCTGGCCATAGCGGTGGCCATAGCGGTGTTCGGGGTGGCGTCACAACCGGCCTTCGCGGCGGCTATTGGCCCGCTGGTAGAGGTGCCGGTACTGATCGGACTGGTGAACGTGTCGCTGTGGTTCCAGCGCCGATACTTCCGGGCCGACGGCGCCCAAGACTCCGGGGACTCAGTAGAGCCCGAAGGCTCTGGCGTCAAGCGGCGAGAACCGGGCTAAGTCGAGGCTGCTCGCCCTAGTCGCTGCCCTCTTCGCCAGTCTCGGGCTCCGGCAGCGTGGGCTCAGACCTGGCCTGCGGGTAGACCGGCCACTGCCACTCGATGCCTTCGTTGCGCGGGGTCTTTAAGACCGCCTTGTTTTTTATTACGTGCAGGCCGTACTCGACCAGGTCGAGAGCGCTAGTTCGTGAGTACCCGAAGGACTCGACCAGGCGATTGACTATGGCGCTGTACCGCCGCTGCCACTCCACCTTCTGGCGGGCGAAGCGCGGTTCGGTAAGGGCGCGCTCTATGACTCGGGGCGAGGGCATCAGTCGCTGCTCGACGGCCGTGCGCAGCCGAGGCTCGGACCGGTAGTCGAACTGCTTGCCCTTGGCTTTCCAGCCGGTTATTAGTTCGTGCAATTCCCGCCTGAAGGGGCCTTTGTCGCCCGCCGACAGCCCGATGGCCCGTTCCAATCCCTGCATGTCGCGTTCGTTTGGTGAGCGGGCGCTTATTTTGCCGGACTTGGACGTCGCGGCGTAGTAGTCGGCGATGTTGTCGACGTAGGTTTTAAACAGCAAGTTCGCGCTCTCGTGGAACGAGTCCTCGAACGCCATTTGCAGCTCTTTGACGGCCAGGTTGCTGTACTCCTTGACGGTTTCGGAGATGAACCCCACGTACGTCAGGATGTCTTTTTGGTCCAGGCTGATGTTCTCTTTCAGGCCCAGCCACAGGCTGTCGATAGCGGCCAGGGGAGTGACCACACTGACCGGGGAGCTGGCCACGACGCCGATGCGGTTCATAACGTAGCGCGGGGATATGCCGCCCATGCCCTCGTTGGGGTGGTGGCGCTGCATCTCCACGACGTCCTGCCGCCGGTAGGAGCCGACCTGCTCGCCGTCGTACAGCTTGACCTTGTCGAGCAGGGACATGCCTTGTTTGGCCGGTGCCTCCAGGCGCGACAGGATGGCGAACGTGCTGACGACCCGCATGGTCAGGGGCGCGATGTCCACGTTGTGGACGGTGCTCTGGCCGAGCATCTTGTCGAGAATCTTTACTTCTTCGGACACTCTGAGGTTGTAGGGGATCTTTATCGCGATGATCCGATCCTTCAGGGCCTCGGAGGAGTCGTCCTGGGCGAAGGTGTTGAAGTCGCCCTCGTTGGAGTGGCCGACGATGACCTCGTCGCCATAGACGGACCCGAACTTCTCCATTTTTATCAATTGCTCCTGGGCAAGAGACAGCAGGGTGGAGAGCAGGCTGCGGTCGGCCTTGAATATCTCTACGAATTCCATGAGGCCCCGGTTGGCCACGTTCAGTTCGCCGTCCAGCCGGAACGCGCGCGCCGCAACTTCTTGCCGGTCGCCGTCGAGTTTCGCCGGGTTGTAGCTACCCACCAGCACCGAGGGGTCGGGAGGGTTGGGGTTGTTGGCTATGTAGTAACCGATGCCCCGCGCCTGCGGCTCGGAGAACACGACGCGGGTTATCGGAACATCCGCAGGGTCACCCCGGTAGTCCCGCTCGAGCAGGAACCGGCAGTGGAAGCACAGGTCGCCCTCAATGTGCAGCCCGTGGTCTTCTGCCAGGCGTTGTCTCAGGTTGGGGGGCACCAGGTGGAGGGGATCCTCCTGCATGGGGCAGGCCTGAATGGTGTAGACAGCGCCCGCGTCTGTCTTGGTGTAGTCCTCAAGGCCGCGCTTGATGATGTCGATAATCGAGGACTTACCACTGGCCGGTGGGCCCAGCAAGAGCAAAATGC
>CAUZIR010000026.1:0-11643 GCA_963579815.1 Dehalococcoidia bacterium | reverse complement strand
AGCAGTGCGTTGATTTTCGACGTGTCTTTGGCGGGCGAAATCGAGTGGCTAACGGCGGGCTCCAGCCTGCCGGACACAAGCGACTCGATCTCTTCGGCCAGGCCCTCGGGTATCTGAGGAGTCTGGTACGGAAGCTTTTCTTTGCCCTCGGCAGAGGCGATGCGCTCCTGCAGTTCGACGAGCCGCAGGTTCTGTTCCTGCGCAAGTTGAATGGCCTCGAATACGAGGTCCTCATCCAGCTCGTTGCCGCCCGCCTCCATCATCATCACGCCGTCTTTAGAGCCAGCGACTATCAGATCGAGACTGCTCTCATCGATCTGTTCGAAGGTGGGGTTAATTATGAACTCCCCGTCGATGTGCCCAACGCGGGTGGCGCCAAGCGGACCTTCAAACGGTATATCGGAGAGGCTCAGAGCCAGGGACGCCCCGTTTATGGAGATGACATCGAGGGGGTTCTCCAAGTCTACCGAGAGGGGGGTGGTAATCACCTGCACCTCGTTACGGAAGCCCTTGGGGAACAGGGGTCGCAGCGGCCGGTCGGTCAACCGGCAAATGAGGATAGCGTCGGTGCTCGGCCGACCCTCACGGCGGAAGAAGCTGCCGGGGATCTTGCCCCGACCGTACATGCGTTCTTCAAAGTCGATGGTGAGGGGAAAAAAGTCGATTCCCTCTCTCGGCTTGGACGTCGTGGCGGTCACCAGTAAGACCGAATCGCCATAGCGTAGGACCGCCGATCCGCCCGCCTGTTGGGCGAGCTTACCGGTCTCTATCGATAGCGTACGCCCGCCTATTTCTAATTCATGTATGGACAAAACTAACCTCTCTGATTCTCTTCTCTTCCTGCCTGCCGCCCGGGCCTTGCTTGGTAGCTTATTGGGCCGGGGCACTGGGGCGAACGGCGTCCGCCCCTGGGTGGGATGCTTGTTTAATGCGTTTAATTAGCGTGTATGGGTGCTCTCTGGGTGCGCCCCGACTGCGCGGCTGTTAGGAGTTAGCTGCTATCGGGTGTGCGCTGTTTTCGAAAATGGGCTAACGGAGGCGAAAGTAAGACCCGGGCGGGTACTACTTTCGCAGGCCCAGCTTTCCAATGAGCGTTCGGTAACGATCGACATCCTCACTGTTGAGGTACCGGAGCAGTCGCCGTCGCTGGCCCACCAGCTTTAGGAGGCCTCGCCGGGTCGATTCGTCGTGGTTGTTGGCCCTGAGGTGATCGGTAAGCGACGCTATGCGCTCGGTCAACTGTGCTACCTGCACCTCGGTCGAGCCCGTATCGTTTTCGTGGATACGGTACTGTTCCTGGATTTCTTTCTTACGGTCTATATCTAGGGGCATACTCTTCTTCTTCTTGTTCTACTACTACTACTTGTACTACTACTACTTGTTGTGGGGGAGAATCTAGTCCGGTGGGCGTCCGGCTGCAGGCAATGGGCCCGACAACGGGCTTAACTCCGGGTGCCAAACACGAGGTGCCAAGTACGGGCACAACAAGGTGGAAGTTTAGCACACGCCGAATTGGCGGGACAATCATGCGACGGGCTCTCCACCCGTGTCTTCAGGCGTTCGTGCGGCCTCGCCGGTCCCTGACATGCTACACTTGCCCTACGAGTACGATTTGGTCTCGGTGGGTCGTCGTGTGTAACTAACACAGCGAAATCCTCGCCCCGCCGCTAAACGAGGCCGGTCAAATATGAAATAGGCGGCAAATAAGCCCCATGGTTGAGCAAACCACCCCTGTAAACCCCGTAGCCCCGACCCCTCCAGTTCAGGCACCCCCGGCGGTCCAGGCACCGGCCCCGGTTCAGGCACCGCCGGCGAACCTCTCTGAGGCCGCAGGCCCGGTGACTATGAAGTCCTTGCTGGAGGCCGGTGTTCACTTCGGCCACCAGAAACGACGCTGGAACCCGAAGATGAAGCGGTACATCTTCTCGGCTCGAAACGGCATTCACATAATCGACCTGCAGCAGACGCTAAAGCTGCTGGAGAGAGCCAAGGAGTTCATTACCGACGTGTCCGCGCAGGGCAAAAAGGTCATTTTCGTCGGCACCAAGCGACAGGCACACGAAACAATTATCCAGGAGGCCCGGAGGTCCGGCGCCTACTACGTAGCCACACGCTGGTTGGGTGGCACGCTGACCAACTTCAAGACCATCCAGACTCGGATGGACTACCTGGTGGACCTGGAAGAGCGTAAAGCTGCTGGCGAGTTCCTGCGCCGCCCCAAGAAAGAGGCGCAGAAGCTCGAAGACTCCATCGTTCGCCTCAACCGCTACCTCGGTGGCATTAAAGAGATGACGGAAATGCCCGGTGCGCTCTTCGTCGTCGACATCGGCAAAGAGGCCCTCGCCGTCGCCGAAGCCGAGAGAGTGGGAGTGCCGGTGGTGGCCCTGGTGGACTCGGACTGTGACCCGACAAAAATCAGCCAGGTGATCCCAGGCAACGACGACGCTATCCGGTCCATCCGGCTGGTGACCGGTCAAATGGCCGACGCGGTCATTGAGGGGCGAAACAGGCGAGAGGCGGTGGAACAGGAACTGCGCGACTCCTCCGGCGAGGAAGAGGCCGCAACCATTCGGGCCGCCGCCGTTATCGCACTTGAGCAGGCCGCTCGCGCCGACGATGCACCATCACCTGCTGCGCCAGTCGCCCCAGTGGTCGCCGAAGCGGCGCCCGCGCCAGCACCTGCTGCGGCCGAAGCGGCACCCGAAGCTGCCGCACCCGCAGCGGACGCCACGGGCGAAACAACGACTGAAACAACCACCGCAAGTTAGCGGATAGACGGGAGCTGACTTGGAGATCACATTAGAGGCCATCAAGGCCCTCAGGGAAGAGATGGGCGCTGGCGTCATGGACGCCAAAAAGGCCCTCGAAGAAGCTAAGGGCAACGTTGAGCAGGCGCGTAAATTGCTGCGGGAGCGAGGGGTCGCGTCCGCAGTTAGGAAAGCGGGCCGCAGTGCCAACGAAGGACTCATAGAGGCCTACATCCACGGCGGCGGCCGGGTCGGGGTCATGCTTGAAGTCAATTGCGAGACCGACTTCGTGGCCCGGACCGACAACTTCAAGGAACTTGCTCACAACCTGGCTATGCAGATCGCTGCCATGTCGCCCAAATATGTAGATGAGTCCGACATGCCCGAAGATGAGCCCGCCGCGGCCGCTGAGGTCGCCCTCATGGCTCAGCCCTATATTAAGGACGCATCCCTGGCCATTAAGGACCTCGTACTGGAGGCCGCTGGCAAGCTGGGCGAGCACATAAAAGTTAAAAGGTTCTCGCGGTACGCCCTTGGCGAATAGCTGCTCCAAAAAGATGAGTAGCCCCACAGAGACGAGTAGCACCCAGAAAGGCAAAGCTGCCTACAAGCGCGTCCTGCTAAAACTCAGCGGTGAGTCGTTCAAGGGCGAACGTGGATACGGCATCGACCCGGTGGCGGTCAATGCGATCGCCGGTCAGATCCAGGCGGTGCACGACATGGACGTCCAGATCGGCGTCGTGGTGGGCGGCGGTAACATCTGGCGAGGCGCACAGGCTGAACACGAAGGCATGGACCGGGTTGCGGCCGACTACGCGGGCATGCTGGCAACAGTCATCAACGCACTTTCGTTGCAGGACTCCCTCGAACGGCTTCGGGGCGTCGATACGCGCACCCAGACCGGCATCAACGTCCAGGAAGTCGCCGAGCCCTACATCCTCCGTCGGGCCGTTCGGCACCTGGAGAAGGGCCGTGTGGTCATTTTTGCCGCAGGTACCGGCAACCCGTACATGACCACCGACACGGCCGCGGCGTTGCGGTCAATTGAAATCGACGCCAACGTGCTGCTCATGGCAAAGTACGCCGTCGACGGTGTGTACGCCTCAGACCCGAACCAGAATCCCGACGCTGAAAAGCACGACTTCGTTACCTACCAAGAAGCGTTGCAGAGGCGTCTGGGGGTAATGGACGCGACGGCCCTTTCCCTGTGCATGGAAAACCGCCTGCCCATCAGGGTCTTCGACATAAACGTCCCGGACAACCTCACCCGGATCATCGCAGGCGAGTCCATCGGCTCTCTGGTGTCCGATACCCGCTTAGGCTGACTCGGGCGTAAACTGTGGACCGCAGCAGCGGCCGAACCACCCTCATCAGCCAGATCACGAGGAGCGGGCTAGATGGCCATCGACGATGTGCTTTTGGATAGCGACGACCGAATGGACAAATCGGTAGAGGCTCTGCGACGGGAGTTGTCTTCCATCAGGACCGGACGAGCCAGCCCCGGCCTGATCGAATCCCTCCAGGTGAGCTACTACGGCACGATGACGCCGCTGAGCCAGATGGCGTCAATTAGTGTCCCGGAGGCACGCGTGCTCTTGGTCCAGATATGGGACCGCAGCGCGATGGGCGACGTGGAAAAAGCCTTCCTCACCTCCGACCTTGGCCTTACCCCGAACAACGACGGTGAGGTGATGCGCATCACCCTTCCGGTCCTCACCGAGGAGCGCCGCAAGGAACTCGTCAAACTGGTTGCTCGCAAGACCGAAGAGGGACACGTAGCGGTGCGGAACATTCGCCGAGATGCCAACGATGGCCTCAAACGGATGGAAAAAGACGGCGAAGTAGGCCAGGACGAGTCCCACCGAGCACAGGAAGACGTACAGAAGGCGACCGACCGCCACATAGGCGAAATGGACGACCTGAAGAAAGCCAAAGAGGCCGAGGTGCTCGAGGTCTAGGTAGACCTGCGACATCTTGTTCGGCCCCCCCGGGGTGCCGCAACTGGGGGCCGAGTGAGCGAGGCATGAGCATCGAAGTTCCCAAGCACGTAGCGGTAATTATGGACGGTAATGGTCGGTGGGCCGAGCTTCGCGGCCTCAGCAGGCCCGAGGGTCACAAGGCCGGTACCGAGAACGTTCGCCGCATCATTCGAGCCCTCGTGGAAAAGCGCGTCAGCTACCTGACCATGTACGCTTTTTCCACCGAGAACTGGGACCGGCCGGATTACGAAGTTCGCGCCCTCATGGAATTGATGGGCCGGTCCATCGAGTCCGAGACGCCCGAACTGCACGCAGAGGGGGTGAGGATTCGGCACCTGGGGCGAATGGACAGGCTCCCGGTCTCTTTGCGAGACGCGATTGAGCGCAGTGTCGAACTGACCCGGAACAACACCACCATCACCCTGAGCGTGGCTTTCGACTACGGCGGTCGAGAGGAGATTGTCGGGGCGGCCCGTAGGCTTATCGCATCTGGAACCGCCCCCGAAGACGTGACTGAACAAGCGCTGGCGGCAGAGCTTTACACGGCCGGAATGCCCGACCCCGACCTGATCATCCGCACCGCCGGTGAAATGCGCATGAGCAACTTTCTGCTGTGGCAGTCCGCCTATGCCGAGTACTACTCAACCGCGACGCTGTGGCCCGACTTCGACGAAGGTGAACTCGACAGTGCGTTCGCCGAGTATCAGCGCCGACAGAGGCGGTTCGGTCGCATCGAGACGGTCACACCGTCGAGGCCCTGACGGTGATGCCCCAGAGCCAGGCCGGGATCCCGACCAATTCCCGGCCATCGGACCGTAACCGGCGTGAACTCGCAATCCGGTCGGCCTCCACGGCGGTCATCATTCCGGTGGCGGTCGCTGCCATCTGGGCCGGGGGACCATGGCTGGCGGCCCTACTCGCGGCCGCAGCCGCAGTTGGTGCCTACGAACTTGCCGGGCTGGCATCTCGAACTGGTGCCAGGCCGAACTTGCCTGTGGCGGTGGCCTGGTCTGTTGGCCTGGTCGTCGCATCTCACCTGTACGTTTCGGGCTACGCCCTTACCGTCACCGTCGCGCCGGTGCTGGCGGTCGGCGCGGCGTTGGCCCTGTTGAGCCTCGTGAGCCAAAAAACCCTGGCTGGCGCAGGCGTTGCCTGGTTGGCAACGGCAGGATCGGCCCTGGTTGCCGGGGGGATGCTCTCTTTCGGCTTGCTCCTGCGGGGTCTGGCCGACGGTAATGAGTGGGCCCTGGCCTTGCTATTCATCGTCGCTGCGGCCGACATTGGAGGCTACGCGGTGGGGCTCCCGTTTGGCAGGCATAAAATCCTGCCGTCCATATCGCCGGCCAAGTCCTGGGAGGGCGCCGCCGGTGGCCTCGCCGCCTCTATCGGCATTTCGGTGGCAGCCATCGCGGGCTTCGACCTGCCGGTGTCGACGCTTGCAGCGGTCGGCTTAGGAGCCTTGCTGTGGGCGGGCGCGCTGACCGGGGACTTCGCGGAGTCCGCGCTGAAGAGGCGAGCCGGGGCCAAAGACTCCGGCGGCCTGATACCCGGACATGGGGGAGTGTTTGACCGGCTCGACTCGATTGTCCTCACCCTTGTGCTGTGCTACTACTTCGTCGTTTGGATAGGCCCGTAAATATTGATGATTATCGGAAGGCAAACCCCATGAAGGGCATCGCGCTGCTGGGCTCTACCGGCTCCATAGGTACTCAGACCCTCGACGTCGTGCGGCGTTTCCCGGACCGCCTCAAGGTTGTGGGAATGGCGGCCCGGCGGTCGGTCGGTTTGCTCGACGCCCAGGTGCGGGAATTCAAACCCCGCCTGATCTATTGCGAGGGGGACGAGGCCGAGCGCGCCGCGCTCCTGTCCAACGGATGCACCGAGGCGACGCTGGAAGAGATGGTCCTAGACGACGAGGTCGATCTGGTCGTTACCGCGACCGTGGGCGACGTAGCGCTGGGCCCCACAATCGCAGCGCTAAAAGCTGGCAAGGCCGTCGCCCTGGCGAACAAAGAGTCCATCGTCATGGCGGGCGAGCTGCTCACCCGGCTGGTCGCCGAGCATGGCGGCTCGCTACTGCCGGTAGACAGCGAACCCAACGCCATATGGCAGTGCCTGCGCGGCGAAGAGCGCACCATCTCTCGCCTCTTCATTACGGCGTCGGGCGGGGCCATGCGCAACGCCACGCCCGAGCAGCTAGCCTCGGTCACGCCGGACGAGGCACTGCGCCACCCGACGTGGGTGATGGGGCCGAAAATAACTATCGACTCGGCAACTCTTATGAACAAGGCATTCGAGGTCATCGAGGCCAAGTGGCTGTTCGACGTGCCGTGGGAAAGCATTGAAGTCGTTATTCACCCGCAGAGCATGATCCACTCCATGGTCGAGTTCGACGACGGCTCGGTGAAGGCTCAAATTAGCCCACCAGACATGAGACTCCCCATTCAGTACGCGTTGCTGCACCCCGAACGGCTGGCGAACAGCGAAATAAACAAGTTCGACCCGGCGGGCACAGGCGCGCTCACGTTCGAACGACTGGAGGGCGACAGGTACCCTTGCTTCGCCCTGGCAATGGACTACGGCCGCCGGGGCGGAACCTGGCCTGCGGCGCTGTGTGGTGCGGACGACATGGCCGTGGAGATGTTCCTGTCCGGCAAAATATCGTTTGCCGAAATCCCCACAGTGATCGGCCAGACACTGGCGGCACACAGGGCCGTAGCAGACGCTACACTGGCCGACGCGCTGGCCGCCGCAGCCTGGGCGCGGGCCCACGTTGCCGATCTGGTGGTGGGCACCGGAGACCCGCCGCCGCCGAGTAACGGATAATAGCTAGTACCCTATGGTTGAAATACCTTCCTGGCTATACATAATTCCCGTCCTCGGGTCCCTGGTGTTCGTCCATGAGCTAGGACACTTCGTCACCGCCAAGTGGTTCGGCATTAAGGTGACCGAGTTCGGGTTTGGCTTCCCCCCCAAGCTGTTCGGCTTCCGGTACGGGGAAACCACCTACACGCTCAACCTCATTCCCCTTGGCGGCTTCGTCAAGATGGTTGGCGAGGAAGACCCCACCGAACCGCGCAGCTTCGCCCGGCAGGCCCGCTGGAAGCGGGCTATCGTGCTGGCGGCCGGGTCGGGCATGAACTTCGTGGTGCCCATCGTCATATTCACCATTCTGTTCATGCTTCCCCACGACAAGCTCGTGAGCAGTGAGGTCATGATCAACGGCATTGCCCCCGGCTCGCCCGCTCAAGAGGCGGGGCTGAGGGCCGGAGACACCATCCTGCAGGTCGATGGACTGCGAGTGACAGAGCCGGAACACCTCATTGACATAGTCAAAGACAAGCGCGGTGTGCCGGTGGAGCTGATCGTGCGGCGGGGCGCCATAGTCACCGGCCTGGGCTCGTCACCCGAACTGGCCACGACCGAGGCCGTTTCCCTGGTGCCCAGGGTCACGGCACCAAGCCCGCTGGTAGTTGAGATCGTTACCGATCCGGAGACCCAGGTCTCGGTCAGGGACGCCCAGCGCTATAACCCCGACGTTGTGGCGGGCGACAGGCTTGCACAGGGAGCCATCGGTATTTCGATAGTGATTGCCAACCCGGTCGTTCGCCCGGAGACAGAGCCCATCTGGCGAGCGGTGCCCATGTCCCTCGGAACGATTAAGGAAATTCTCATGTTCACCAAGGACGGTGTGACCCAGGGCCTGTCTTCTGGTGAAAACCCTGGCATTGCTGGACCAATCGGCATCGCCCAGGCAACTGGAGAGGTAGTAGACGAGCTCGGCTTCGCCTGGGTGTTCCAGCTCACGGCCCTGCTCAGCGTCAGCCTGGGCATCATGAATATCCTGCCTATTCCCGCCCTAGATGGGGGACGCCTGGCGTTCGTGGTCATCGAGTGGGCCCGCGGTGGCAAGCGTATCTCCCCGAAAAAAGAGGGCCTCGTGCACATGGCTGGCTTCGTGGTGCTCATCGGTCTTATCCTCGCAGTCAGCTACTTTGACGTGCTACGCATCTTGAACGGAGGTAGCATCCTGCGTTAGCGTGGTCAGTGTGAAACGTAGAATTACCCGGTCCATAAACGTCGGCAATGTCAAAATAGGCGGAGACGCCCGGGTCACGGTGCAGACCATGACCAAAACCGACACCCGTGATGTGGACGCCACCGTCCGCCAGATCGAAGAGGCCACCGAGGCCGGATGCGACATCGTCCGCTGCGCTGTGCCCGACATGGAGGCGGCCGAGGCTCTTGCAGGTATCGTCAAGCGCGTCCGCATCCCCGTCGTCGCCGACATCCATTTCCACTACCAATTGGCGCTCAAAGCATTGGAGAGCGGAGTGGACTGCCTGCGGCTCAACCCCGGCAACATCCGGGCTCGTGAAAAAGTCGAAACTATCGTCAAGGCCGCCAAAGAGCGAAACGTACCCATTCGCATAGGCGTGAACTTCGGCAGCCTGCCCCCGGTGGGCGGCATCGGAGCCACAGGCGGCATCTCCCGCCACACCGACGGGGTGAACGAACTTCCCAAGGGCAGCGAGACCGAACTCGGACAGTTCAGCGTCGTCGATCACATGGTTGAGACCGGCCTGTGGGAGATCGGCATTCTCGAAGACCTGGACTTCGACCTGATCAAGATTTCGCTGAAAGCGTTCGACATAGACACCACCATCGAGGCCTACCGGCGCATGGCAAAGCTGGTGCCGTACCCATTGCATCTCGGTATCACCGAGGCGGGCACGGCCAAGGGAGGCTCTATCCGCAGCGCCATCGGGCTGGGGGCCCTGCTCTACGACGGCATCGGCGACACCATTCGTGTGTCGTTGTCGGACGAACCGACTGAAGAGATCTACACCGGCATCGAAATTCTCAAGGCCCTCGACCTGCGCAAAGAGGGCGCCGTGCTGGTGGCGTGCCCTTCGTGTGGGCGGGCAGACGTGGACATCCGCAAGCTGGCCAACACCGTCGACGAGCTGCTGCGTAAGACGAAGACGCCGGTAAAAGTCGCGGTCATGGGCTGCGAGGTCAATGGACCGGGCGAGGCCAAGGACGCCGACGTGGGCATAGCCGCCGGGGTGGGCAGGGCGATCATCTTCCGCAAGGGCAAAAAGTCCAAGATCGTGGAAGAGGCCGACATGCTCGACGCCCTCATGGCCGAGATCCGCGAGGTAGAAAGAGAGATCGCCGCGTCCTGACCGCCGCCCCCTGACCCGGCACTCGCTGGCCCGGAAAACGGTCGGATCGCCCTAAAGCAGGGCTATCCCGATAACCCCTCCCACTATCAGCCCTATCGCGACTACTTTCAGCGCGAGTGTTTCGCGGTCGAGGGGTTCGTTCAGCAAGTTCCACTTCGGTGTGCTCAGGGCCGTGCCGAATATCAGCACCCACACCGGAATCGTCCCGAACAGAGTTGAGACCATGGCGACCGGGCCCAGGGCATTGGCGCGCACGAACATCGCCACCGCCAACGGGAATAGCACGATCTCCGCCACGAACAGCATCGTCATGGTCGGCCAGCTTCGTGCCGTTACGGCCATCTGCCGCACGACCCCCGGTCTGAGATTTGGCACCAGCAGTGGCACCAACATGCCGAACCGCAGCAGCCAGAAACCTGCAGACACTGACATGCCTGCGTCGAGGGCGGCCTTCTGCAGTACCTGCCCGGTGGCCATCCCGGTCGCCGCCAACAGCAATAGGCCAAGGGAAGAGTCCACCCGAATGCCGCCGCCGCCTAGCCTACGGTGGATGGAGATGAGTACCGTGCCGGAGACGGCCAGCACTATAGCCCCCCACTGCCAGCCCCCCAGCGTTTCGCCGAGAAAGGTTATTGCCAAAATCGCCACCACGACCGGGGCCGCGTTCATGACCGGCCACACCCTCGATGCATCTGAATAGCGCAGGGCCCGGTACATGAGATTGGCGGTGGACCCCCAGAGAAAACCCGCACCCAGCATGAGCCACACGGCGCGCATGGGAGTGCCCTCAGGGATGGGGAACAGCGGCACCAGCACGGCGGCGTGCGGGAGCATGGACAGCCCCAGCCAGGCTAGGAACTCGGTAGACGAGTGCAGGTTTCGGCTAACCAGCCGTTTTTCGATGATGCTGCCCGCGCCCACGATAACGCTGGCGGTTAAAGCGAGTGCTACCCAGCCCAAATGATCGTCCTGTGTTCGTAAGCCATCGGGGTAGATTATGGACGGCCCCGGTTCGGCGCAAGATTAATGTCGCCCCCGCTGCCACCGGCGTGAGAAGATGCCTCGATCCACTTCCTAGATTGAACACACGGAGGGTCAGTGCGCGTCTCCAGATTATTCGGAAAAACTCAGCGAGAAGACCCGGCCGAGGCCGAGCTAGCCAGCCACAAGCTCATGATCCGGGCGGGCATGATCTACCAGGTCGGCTCCGGCATTTACAGCTACCTGCCCCTGGCCTGGCGTTCGTTGCGAAAAATCGAACAAATAATTAGAGAAGAGATGGACGCCGCCGGGGGCCAGGAGGTCCGTCTGTCGGTGCTGCAGCCACGAGAACTTTGGGACGCCACCGGCCGCACCGAGGCGTTCGGCGACGACCTGTTCACTCTCCAGGACAGGCGAGACCGCACCCTCGTCATCGCTCCCACTCACGAAGAAGAGCTGACCGGCATGGTCAAAGCAAATGTGGGTTCGTATAGAGATTTGCCCAAGCTGCTCTACCAGATACACACCAAGTTCCGCGACGAGCGCCGCCCCAGGGGAGGCCTGATACGGGTGCGCGAGTTCGACATGAAGGACGCCTACAGCTTCGACGCGGGCGACGAGGGGCTTGCTGAGAGCTATGACCGCATGGTGGAAGCCTACAAGGCCATCTATCGCCGCTCGGGTATGGACGTCATCCAGGTAGAAGCCGACAGCGGGGCGATAGGCGGCAAGGACTCCCACGAGTTC
>CAUZIR010000025.1:0-11712 GCA_963579815.1 Dehalococcoidia bacterium | reverse complement strand
GCGGGTCAGGGTGTCGAGGTAGGTTCGCTCCACCCGCTGCAGGCATTTGCGTCGGTAGAGACCGCGCTGGAGGCGCTGCCGGGCTCGACGTTCGGCATTGAAGGCGCTGGCGACGTGCAGGCCTACCTGACGCAGGTTGCGACAGACCTGGGCGGGAACCCGATATCGCTTCG
The DNA here is from genome assembly GCA_963579815.1 of Dehalococcoidia bacterium. Taxonomy (GTDB): domain Bacteria; phylum Chloroflexota; class Dehalococcoidia; order Lucifugimonadales; family UBA2962; genus CAUZIR01. The sequence continues at coordinate 11,539 of CAUZIR010000025.1, read as the reverse complement.
ATCAGAAGACAAACCCTTGTACCACGCCTCGGTTGTGATGATTGGAGGCGTACTCATGGGGCAGGCTGCACTTATCGCGCAGGTATGGGAGGACCGCTTCGGCGTTCCGCGCAACGAGGCCAATTTGTCGCTGATGCCCATACTCAAGGGCGTCGCTGACGTGCTCGCGACGAATGGCTACCCCGCCGGGATCGCCGGACCCTACGTCCGTGGAGACGTGGGTACCGTGAAAAAGCACCTGGATTCGATGAAGAGCGTGAGCGTTGAGGCGCTGCAAATGTATGCGACATCTGCGCTTGCCGGCCTGCCTTTTGCACTGGAGAAGGGCGTGGCCGAACCGGCCGATGGAAAAGAGATTGAACGGCTCCTCAAGGAGTACATAGCCGACAACCCCATTACATAATTGAGAGCGGGCCACCGGGCTCGTTAGGCAAGCAATCGCGCAGGCCCTCACTCGGGCGAAGGAGGAGGTACCGGATGCGCACAACCATTCACCAGCTGAAAGATATGAAGCGTCGAGGCGAGAGGATCGGGATGATCACCGCCTACGACTACACGTCGGCCCGCATTGTCGACGAGGTGGGCTTCCCTGCCATTCTCGTGGGCGACTCGATGAGCCAGGTCATGCTGGGGTACGAAGACACCGTCCCTCTAACTTTGGATGAGTCGATTCACCACACTCGCGCCGTTGTGCGAGGCACCGCGCGCGCGCACATAGTCGCGGATATGCCCTTCCTTACCTACAACGCCGGGTGGCCTGAGGCCGTGCACAACGCCGGTCGTTACCTGAAAGAGGCGGGTGCCCAGAGCGTAAAAGTCGAGGGCGGCGTGCACATGGTTTCCACCATAAGGAAGCTGATATCCGCAGGAATTCCGGTGATGGGCCACATTGGCCTGACCCCCCAGTCGGTGAACCAGCTCGGCGGATACAAGGTGCAGGGCAAGAGCCCTCTAGAAGCCCAGAGGCTTCTAACTGACGCCCTGGCACTGCAAGAGGCGGGGGTCTACTCCATAGTGCTCGAACTGGTACCGGCAGAGGTGGCCAGGGAGATCACGGCGCGGGTCGATGTTCCGACCATCGGCATTGGCGGCGGCCCCCACTGCGATGGGCAGATCCAGGTATTGCACGATGTGCTGGGGCTGTTCGAAGTGTTCATTCCCAAGCACACCCGGCGCTACGCCAACATGGCCGACGACATGCGCACGGCTCTCGGTTCGTACTTCTCGGATATTAAGGACGGCAGCTTCCCCGGTGACGCCGAGAGCCATCACGTGTCCGAGGACGTCGTGGCGGCGATGCGCGGCGATGCGCGTCAGGGCGATGAGGGTCCGGGGGACGAGGCCCCGGAATAGCCCGTGAAAATCGTAGCGAGGGCGCACGATCTTCGGGCTGAGCTGGAGGCCAGCAAGCGTCCGCAGGGGCTGGTACCGACGATGGGGGCGCTACACGCCGGGCACGTGGCGCTGCTGGGCGCGGCGAGGACCGACTGTGACACGCTCACTGCATCGATCTTCGTTAACCCGGCGCAGTTCGGCCCCGGCGAGGATCTGGCCACCTACCCGGGTAATCGGCAGCACGATCTGGCGATAATGGAAGAGGAGGGCGTAGACCTCGTTTTCGCCCCGGCGACTCCAGAAATCTACCCGGAGGGCTTCGACACGACCGTTTCGGTGGGTCGATTGTCCCACCGCCTGGAAGGGGAGTCCCGACCCGGCCACTTTCAGGGGGTCGCCACGGTGGTCTGCAAGTTGCTGGCACTTGCCAGGCCGGACAGGGCCTATTTCGGGGAGAAGGACGCCCAGCAGTTGCTTGTGGTGCGGCAGATGAACGCGGACCTTGGATTGGGAGCGGAGATAGTAGCCGTACCCACTGTGCGAGAGCCGGACGGCCTGGCTCTGAGTAGCCGCAACGCCGGGCTCACGGGTGCCGAGCGGATCGCAGCAGTGGGTCTTTACGCCGGATTGGCCTTGGCCCGGCAGCTTCGATGTGAGGGCGAGTCCAACGCCGAAGTGCTCAGGGACGCGATGAGGAGCGAGATGGACAGCCGCGGCGTGCGCATGGACTACGTGTCCGTCGCAGACCCAAAAACCTTGGACGAGCTAGATGAACTGGCAGACGTTACCGGGACCGCCCTGGCGCTGGTGGCGGGCTTTGTTGGCGATACGCGGCTGATCGACAACATGGCCCTGTAGCCGTACGATGCGGCCGATGGAAATCCTCCTCACCAATGACGACGGCATCCACTCCGATGGCCTGTGGGCTATGGCCGAGGTGCTGGCCGAAGTAGGAACAGTGTCGGTGGTGGCACCGGACAGGGACCAGAGCGGCATCGGCACGGCTCGCACTCTGCGCTCGATGATACGCACCCAAACGGTCAACGCCCCTGTCAAAGTCGCATCGGCGCTGTCGGTGGAGGGCACGCCGTCGGACTGCGTCATCCTGGCGATTGAGTCGCTGCACCCCGGCGGCTTCGATGCCGTTTTTTCAGGCATCAACGAGGGCGCGAATGTGGGCATGGACGTGCTCGCGTCCGGCACAGTGGGCGCGGCTCTGCAGGGTTACCTGAGGGGCATTCCGTCGGTCGCCATGTCGGTGACGGCGTTGACCGACGTGCGCCATGATGCCGCCGCAGTAGCAGCAGGCGCGATCGCTCGCATAATTGCCGAAACTGAAGAGCAAGCGGAAGCGCCGTTTCTCAACGTGAATTTGCCCAACGTTGCCGCAGACGAACTGGACGCCGTCGAGCTTACGTCTCTGGGCCCCCGGGCGTGGGCAGAAACGGTAGAGTCGCACCACGACGGCAAGCGCACCACGTTTTGGATAAAGCAGAACCTGCCCGTAGGTGAAGACGCGCAGGCGGGCACCGACGTTTGGGCGGTGCGAAACAACCGGGTGTCTATTACGTCATTGAATGGATCGCTATCGTCTATTGAAGGGGCCGGGCTGGTACGCGACATTGCGTCGAACGTGGCCGCCGGGTTGAACTTGGAGGCCTGATGGCAGCAGCAAACGACAGGGTCGCGATAGTCGGGGTCGCCGAATCCGACCAGATAGGGAAGATTCCCGGCAAGTCGTCGCTTCAGCACCACGCAGAGGCGGCGTACAACGCGCTGGAGGACGCCGGTATAGGCATCGGCGAGGTGGACGGGGTACTCACGGCAGGGTACTCGTCCATGGTCCTGGCCGAATATCTCGGTATTACGCCCAAGTACACCGACGGAACGGCCGTTGGAGGATCATCGTTCATCATCCACATCGCCCACGCCATGGCCGCCATTCGGGCAGGCTACTGCGAGGTGGCGCTGGTCACGCACGGCGAGGCGGGCCGCAGCAGGCTCACCCGGCCGTCACCGGACCCGGCAGAGCCAGGCCAACAATTCGAGGTGCCCTACGGCATTGCCAACGCGCCGGTGGCCTATGCGATGGCCGCGCGCCGGTACATGCACGTTTACGGCGAGGACAGGACGCGCCAGGGACTGGCAGAGATAGCCGTGGCCACAAGAAAGTGGGCTCAACTGAACCCCAAGGCTTACATGCGCGACCCGATGACCTTCGACGACTATCACGACTCGCGCTGGGTTTCGTGGCCGTTCCATTTGCTCGACTGCTGCATAGTCACCGACGCGGGCGGCGCATACGTCATAACGTCGGCGGAGCGGGCGCGGGACTTGAAGCGCAAGCCCGTCTGGGTGCTGGGCGCCGCCGAGGGACACGACCACGCCATCCTCAGCCAGATGCCGGACATGACCAACCCGATATCCCGTGAGACCGGGCCTCGCGCTTTGGCGCGAGCAGGAGTGACGCGCGCAGACGTTGACCTGGCGATGATCTACGACTCGTTCACGTACACGGCGCTGGTGACTTTAGAGGCGCTAGGCTTCTGCGGACCCGGCGAAGGCCCTGACTTCGTTGCCGACCAGCGAACGGCACCTGGGGGCGCGTTCCCCATGAACACCTCGGGCGGCGGACTGTCGTACACGCACTCGGGCATGTACGGCATGTTCCTCGTGCTAGAAGCCGTACGGCAGCTTCGCGGCGAGACCGGTGACAGGCAACTGACGAACCCCAAGATTGCGCTGGTAAACGGCACGGGTGGCTACCTGTCGTCGACCGGCACGACTATTCTGGCGGTGGACTGAAATGGCAAATTACCAAAAACCCCTGCCAGCTCCCCAGGGCGAGTCGCAACTGTACTGGGACAAGGCGAGAGAGCACGAACTGTGGCTGCGCCGGTGCAATGCGTGCAACGAGGCATATTTCTACCCAAGGGACATTTCGCCGTGCTGTTTTTCCCGGGACACCGAATGGTTCCAGGCCAGTGGCAAGGCGTCTCTTTTCACTTTCACCATCGTTCATCGCTCGCCGTACCCCGGCTTCCAGGAAGACGCTCCGTTCGTAACGGCGATTGTCGAACTGGAGGAAGGGCCGATTATGGCCACGAACATTGTCGGCTTTACCGGCGAGCCCGGCCCCAACGAAATGCAGATCGGGATGCCACTGGAGGTGGTGTTCGACGACGTGACGGACGAGATTACCCTGCCGAAGTTTCGGCCTGCCTGACGGGCGCCAGGGGTGGCCCAGATATAAGCTGGCCCTAGTGTGACCAGGCCGACGCTAAACCAGCTCTGAGATGGACCGGATGATCCTGTCCGGTTGGCCAGTCGCGTCTTTCGGCAGGCCCGACCCGTCCAGGTCCACCCAGACGCCGTAGATGCCCAGGCGCATGGGCGCGAGCACATCGAACTCGAGGTTGTCACCGATCATCCAGGTGTCTTCAGGCCGAGCACCCAGCGATTCGAGGGCGTGCCGGTACGCCTCGGGTTCGGGTTTTCCAATGCCGACCGCGCCCTCGATCTGTATGTGATCGATGAGGCCTGGCAGGCCCAGATGCTCAACTTTCCTACGCTGAATTTCTGCGGCACCGTTTGTCACCAGACCGAGCTTCACGCCCGAGTCTCTGAAAGCCTGTAGCGTCTCTATTGCACCAGGGAACGCGCGGGAGGCCGCCCAGCGAAGGTCGGTCCAGGCCTCGGACAACTGCTCAACGAGATCGGGGGAATCTACGCCGATCATCTCCAAGCCGCCACGCACGTTCTCCCGCAGCGCTTCCCTGGGGTTCAGGCGGCCTTTGCGATTGCGTTCAACGTCCGACCAGAACCACACCCGGTACTCGTGAATGGCGGTGCGCAAGCGTTCCGGCGTAACGTCGTGGCCCATGGCGTTGAGCTGAGGCGCGAACCGGTCGGCCACCAGCACCCACCCCTCATTGGAGGCGGCGGAAGTGGCGAGGATGGTGTCGTCCAGGTCGAACAGCGCGGCTTTCGGGAGCCCGCCTGTGGTCTCTGCAAGAGAGTTGTCTCCCACGTCAGAGTTGGGGCAGCACCCGGGCCGCCAGTAGCTCGAGCGCGGAGAAGTCATCGTGGGCCAGGTGCTGGAGCATGACTCGGGACACGCCTTGCTCCGACAGCCTGCCCAACTGATCCACCAGTTCGTCGGGCGTGCCGGAGAACCAGCCGCCTGGACCCCTGTGGTCGCCCAGTACGCTTGGGTTGCGAGGGTCGCCGGTCAGGGTGGGAACTCGGAGCTTCAGCTTTTCCATGCGAGCGCCCAGGTCTGCGTCGCCTATCCCAACTGCGAATGGGGCGGCTATGGAGCGCCTAATAGACCCGATGTCCCGGCCGACCGCGTCGCAGTGGCGTTGAAGAACGTCGAGCTTGTGGGCGTAGTTGGGGAGGTCACGGCCGGTGACGTTCCACTCGTCGGCCAGCTCGGCGACTATTCGCAGTGTTCGGCGCTCGCCAGACCCGCCCACGAGCACCGGGAGAGGGTCCTGCGCCGGACGAGGAAGCCCGATCACGTCTTGCGCCCGATAGTGCTGCCCCTCGAAAGACTGGGGACCGTCGCCCCAAACGGCGCGGCAGTAGAGGATCGTCTCGCGCAGCCTGTCCATGCGCTCGCCGATGGGGGGGAAGTCGATTCCGTACTCGGTGTGCTCGCCGTCGTGCCAGCCCGCGCCCACGCCGAGCGTGAACCGGCCACCCGACAGGGCGTCGATCTGGGCAGCCTGCCGGGCCAGCGCCGAAGGGTGTCGAAATGTCACCGAGGCGACCATTGTGCCCAGGCCTATGCGAGTTGTGACTTCGGCGGCTATGGCCAGGCCGAGCAGGGCGTCGGAGGCGGCACCTGGCTTGCGGCCATACAGGGCCACAAGGTGGTCCGACCGCCAGAGGGAGTCGAATCCCAGCTCGTCAGCAGATTTGGCGACGCGACGCCACAGGCCCCAGTCAAGGTCTTCCTGGGCTTCGATAAGTAGGCCAATTTTCACTTTTACAAACGCCTCAACTAACGCTCTGGGCCGTGTCTCAGTCTGCGCTTTCGGTCTTTTCGCAGGGCAGCAACGCGCGAATGGTGTCGAAGGGGTAGATGCCGGTGTAGTGCGCGTCGCTCCAGAGGAACTGGACCGCATACTTGCCCACCATTATGTAGTCCTCTGCGCGAATGTCGGAGGGAACCGTTGCAGGGTCCAGTATCTTGCGCCTGCTCCACTCTTCAACGCATTCGGCGCAGCCACAGTTGAGGCGAAGCTCCCTGGCGGGGTAACGGCAGGTCTGCCCGTCGCTCCAGTCAATTATTACGCTGTCGTCGGTAAGCAGGACGCTGTCCGCCGCGATGTTGTCATTTGTCATGCCATGCCTCGTGCGCCGATCCGGCGTCAGTTAACGCCAACGAGCGTGCTTCACCAATACTATCGCGACAGCCCGGGCAAACGTAGGCCCCGCCGTTCCTTGTGAGACCATGATTCACTGGCATATCATCGCTTCTATGGGCAATGACAGTTAATGAGTATTTTGAACGATTTTCTTTCGGTGGCGGATCTTGCGGCGGGCCAGGTTGGCGACGTCGTAGAGGAGGCCGCCCGGATGAAGAGCGGGGAGGACGTCCGGCGTCCCCTCGAAGGCATGATGGTCGCGCTGTTGTTCGAGAAGCCCTCGCTGAGGACGCGGGGAAGCTTTGAGGTGGGCATAAGGCAGCTGGGCGGCGACTGCGTCTACTTCAGTCCGGACGATGTGGGTCTGGGGAAACGCGAGCCGGTAGCTGACGTGGCGAGAGTATTGGAGCGGTGGTTCGATTGCCTGGTGGCCCGCGTGTTCTCCCACGAAACCCTCGTGGAAATGGCCACTTACTCAAGCGTACCTGTCGTCAACGCTTTGTCCGACGTCGAGCACCCGTGTCAGGCGATGGCCGACCTGCTGACCGTGCACGAGACGCGGGGGAGCCTGGCGGGCGCGAAGATCGTCTACATTGGCGACGGCAATAACGTGGCCGCGTCCCTCGCCATTGCATGCGGCTCAGTTGGAGCGCATTTCACCATTGCCAGCCCCGAAGGCTACCGGGTGCCAGCGACGTCTTGGTCACAAGCGCAGCAACGGGCTGAGCGTTCGGGTGGCTCTGTAACATGGTTGGAAAGCCCGCAAGAGGCCGTGGTTGGAGCAGACGCCGTGTACACCGACGTGTGGGTGAGCATGGGCGAAGAGAAAGAGGCGGCCGCCAAGCTGCGCGCATTCGATGGCTACCAGGTGGGGCCGGAATTAATGGACCGCGCCGGGCCGGATGCCGTGTTCATGCACGACATGCCCGCGCATGAGGGTGAAGAGGTCGCCCAAGGTATGCTCGACCATCCAAGATCCGTCGTATTCGATCAGGCAGAGAACAGGCTCCACGCCCAAAAGGCCGTGCTGAGCCGATTGTTGACCCGAGCATAGTTATGGTCAAACCTCTCGTTGCGATAGTCGGACGCCCCAATGTGGGCAAGTCCACCCTGTACAACCGTATTGCTGGGGACCGCAGCGCCATTGTCTCCGATGTCGCCGGTACCACCCGCGACCGCCTGATGACCGACGTGGAGTGGGGCGGAACCGGTTTCGTGCTGATAGACACCGGGGGCCTCGAACTGGAGCCGACCCGGTCCACCCAGGTAGCCGGTCTAAGTGACGAGGTACGCAACCAGGTGGAGGTGGCCATAGCCGACGCCGACGTCATAGTGCTTGTGGTGGACACCGTTGAGGGCGTTACTCCGGACGACGAAGACGTGGCCCAGAGCCTGCGCATGGCTGGTAAACCGCTGGTGCTGGCGGCTAACAAGGCGGACAACCCCGAACGGGAGAATGCGTCCGTAGAGTTCCACTCCCTTGGCATTGGCGACCCAATCGCCGTAAGCGCGTACCACAATAGGGGCGTCGACGACCTGATGGCAGCGGTGGTCGAAGCCCTGCCCGAGAGCGACCCTGGCTATGAATCGATGGCGGACCTGTCCCTCGCCATTGTTGGCCGGGCGAACGCAGGGAAGTCCCAGCTTCTGAATGCAATTGCCGGTGAGGCGCGGTCGATTGTCAGCGATGTGCCCGGCACCACGCGAGACGCCATCGATTCCCTGATTGAGCGCGACGGCACGTCGATGCTTTTGATAGACACAGCAGGCATTCGCAGACGAGGTAGCGTGGAACGCGGCATTGAGCGCTACAGCGTCATGCGTTCTCTCCGGGCCATAGAACGTGCCCAGGTAGCTTTACTGCTGCTGGACATTACCGAACTGGCTACGGCTCAGGACGCTCACATAGCGAGCTATGTGCTGGACGAATACCGGGGCATAGTAGTCGCCATTAACAAATGGGACCTTGCCCCGGGCCTGGGCTTAAACAAGGCAGACTCCGAGCGGTACGTACGGGAACGCCTGAAGTTCCTCCGTTTCGCACCGGTGAGGTTCATATCGGCCCTGAAAGGTGACGGGGTCGGTGAATTGCTGGATGCGGCCGGGGAGGTCCACACGCAGTGGATGAGAAGCCTGCCGCGCTACGACCTGCGCCGCACGATACTGAACGCCGTGGCCGACCACCCCCCGGCGTCCAACCCGAGGCACGGCCTGAAGGTATACGGGGTTACCCAGGACTCGGTCGGGCCTCCGGGGTTCACTATCTATGTGAACCGCGCCGACTATGTGCACTTTTCCTACCGCAGGTACCTTGAGAACGCGATCCGCGAGACTTACGGGTTCGAGGGAACGCCGTTCAAGATGCGCTTCAGGGGGCGAGGAGACCTAGAACAGTGATCGTGGTCGACTATGTGATTTTCATAGCGGTCGGCTACCTGATCGGATCGGTGCCGTTCGGGCTGGTCGCCACACGCCTGGCCAGCGGCGTGGATGTGCGCGACTTCGGCAGCGGCAAGACGGGCATGACGAACGTTATCCGCACGTCCGGGAAAAAAGTGGGCGGGCTTGTCCTGCTGCTGGACATGTCCAAGGCCGTGATCGCCATAGCCGTGGTCATCGCATTTTCCGACACACCGGGGTTGCAGTCAGCCGCCGGGCTGGCAACGCTACTGGGACACAATTTCCCCATATTTGCCGGGTTCAGGGGCGGGCGAGGCATAGCGACCGGATGGGGTGGTTTGTTCATCCTGTCGCCCTGGGCAGGGCTTATCGCCACGGGCGTGGGAGTGCCGCTGGTTTTCGCGTCGAAGTATGTATCGGTGGGTTCACTCGTCGGTGCGACCTCTGGATGCGTCGCCCTGATCGTGCTCGCGGCTACTGGCGTCGTAGAGACCGACTTCATGTGGTACGGCATCGTCGGGGCACCGGCAGTGGTCATACGGCATTACGACAACATTCTGAGGCTTCTGCGGGGCGAGGAGCGCAAGCTGGGTTCCAAGGCCGAGCCGGTGCAGACTCAGGCACGGCAACCCGTCGATGTGACCGCACCGGCAGAGGACGCGGCCACCTAAGCAATGACATTGTCGGCCGTCGTCGTCGGGACTACGAGTTGGGGGACCACTCTCGCGGTTCTGCTCGCACGAAACGGCATTTCGGTGCGCATGCTGGCCCGCCACGACGCCGAGGCGGTCAGCATAAACGCTGACCGTGAGAATAAACGCTTCGCACCTGGGGTGACCCTGCCCGAGTCGGTCACGGCGACATCTTCCTCGACGGAAGCCCTGGCCGGGGCAGAACTGGTCGTAGTCGCCGTTCCGTCGCGAACCATCCGCCAGAACGTCCGGTCCATTGCCAATGACCTGACGCAGGCCGCGACAGTGGTTAGCGCCACCAAGGGGCTGGAGGTATCTTCCGGCAAGCGCATGTCACAAGTGATTCTCGAGGAACTCGGCGCTGACTGGAGTGGTCACATCTGCGCCCTATCAGGACCCAACCTAGCCAGCGAAGTTCTCGCCGGTCTGCCTTCAACCACAGTTGTCGCTGGTTCCGACGCCGAGGCCATGACACAGGTACAGACGGCGTTCACTTCCCAGAGTTTCCGGGTTTACACCAATAGGGACCTGGTGGGGGTTGAGTTGGGCGGAGCGTTGAAGAACATCATCGCCATCGGCGCGGGCATCTGCGATGGCCTGGACCTGGGCGACAACGCCAAGGCGGCCTTCGTGACGCGGGGCCTGGCAGAGGTGGCGCGCCTGGGCGTGGCTGCGGGGGCGGACCCCATGACCCTGGCCGGGCTGGCGGGTATGGGCGACATGGTTGCCACCTGCTACAGCGACCTGAGCCGCAACCACTATGTCGGCGCGGAGCTTGCCGCGGGCCGCAAGCTCGACGAGATTCGGGCGAGCATGTACAACGTGGCAGAAGGCGTGGATACAACGGCGGCGGCGGTGCGGCTGGCCGAGCGGCTCGACGTAGACATGCCCATTTCTCGGGCCATCCACTCGGTGCTTTTCGATGGAGTCTCGTTGGAATCGGCAATATCCGCGCTCCTGGACAGACGCCCGGCCCCCGAATGGAGCGGCCTGGATTAAGGCCAAGGGCATTTGATTTCGAGCAGACGGGTCTAAAGGCCCGTTAGGAGTGGGCGGCGCAGATAGCTAGCCAGTCCCCTTCCTGTCGCACTTCACTAACGGCAAGCCCCGCAGCAATAAGGGCGACGTTTACCTCATCGCCTCTCTCGGCCAGTACGCCGCTAAAGACGATGGCTCCTCGGGGCTTCATCGCCCGGGCGAAGTGTTCGGCGTTGCCAATTATGACCTTGGCGGAGATGTTGGCGAGGACAAGATCGTACTCCCCGTCGCCCGCCCCGGTTTGGAACGTCCCCTCGACCACTGTTACGACGCCTTCGACCTCGTTTTCGATGCAATTGCGACCGGCTGCTGTGACAGCGTCTGTCTCTACGTCGAACCCGAGCACGCTGCCAGCGCCCAGTTTGGCTGCAGCAATTGACAGGATTCCGGATCCGCAACCGACGTCCAGGACCGAGGCCCCGGGCCGCACGAACTCTTCTACCAGTTTGAGGCACATGGCGGTGGTCGGGTGGTGCCCCGTTCCGAACGCGAGCCCCGGGTCGAGACGAATCACTTTCCGTGAACCGATGTCGGTCGGCTCGTCCCAGCTTGGTACCACCATCAAACGGTCACCGATGGTCAGAGATTTCAGGTGGCGCTTGTAGGCGTCTCTCCACTCGGATTCCTCGATGGACCGCTCCTGCAGTTCTCCAACGGAGGCCACCAGTGCGACGAGGCGAACGCCAGCGTCGATGCCAG
>CAUZIR010000024.1:0-11805 GCA_963579815.1 Dehalococcoidia bacterium | reverse complement strand
CCGTCGGCCTGGGAAGACGGGCTGGCCGTGGCCATCGACGAGTTCATCGCGCCCCGGCTGGCATGAAAGCGACCCGGCCGGTGCCCTCGGCCCCTCAATGGGTCTTTATTGACCTGGATGGGACACTGCTGCGGCCGGACCAGACGATCTCCGCACCTGTTACCGAGGCGATTGGGCGGTTGAAGGCACGCGTGCCCGTTTCCATCGCAACCGGGCGGGAGCGGCTGGAGACGATTCGGTTTGCCGCGGACCTCGGGTTAACCGCACTACAGATATGTGATGGGGGGGCCGTCATTTTCGACATGCCCGACGGCGCACTGCGGTGGAGCAAGCCGTTGGGAGCACCGGCCGTCGAGGCGGTAATGAAGGCGCTCCGCTCTACCGACAGCCTGTTTTTCGCCACGCACCCGGACGGCGCCTACACCAACCTCGATGGCGAGGTGGCCGAACTGCCCTGGGTTACCACCGACCCGGCCGAGGCCGAGGGGTTGGGCTTCACCCGCATTTCGGCATTAGACCTGTCAGGGCGCGCCGCCCGCAGCCTGGCCGCAGAGCTTTCACGACTGGGCTTGAACACTGCCCGTGCCTACTTGCCGTACAATGGCCTGTGGGCGGTGGATTTCACCGACCCCGAAGCCAACAAGGGGACGGCCGTTGGTCGCACGGCCGAATGGGCTGGCGTGAACCTGAGCGACTGCATCGCCATCGGCGACAGCTTTAACGATTTGCCGATGCTGGAGGCCTGCGGGCTCGCCATCGCCATGGGCGGAGCACCCCCAGAGGTGGTCGCGGCAGCCGATTTCACAGTACCGTCCGTAGAAGCGGACGGGCTGGTACTGGCGATTGACGAGTTCGTTATGCCGCTGCTGTCCGGATAGCCCGGTTGCCTGAACAACTGGCCGCACAGGGCGTGGCGCAGGGCCCTGCGACCCAGCCACGGGGGCCACTGCGGTCGTTCCAGTTCCGAGACTTTCGCTTCATCTGGGCCGGGGCTCTTTTCTGGGCGGTCGCCAGCTGGATGCAGCGGATCGCTGTCGCCTGGCTCATCCTCACCCTCACTGACAGCGCAATTTTCGTGACTATGGCTTTTGCTGTGTACGCGCTGCCAGCGCTGGTAGTGGGGCCTTTCGGGGGTGCACTCGCCGACCGGCTCAACCGTAAGCACCTGATGCTCTGGGTCCAGGTCTTTTCGGCCGCCGCCACGCTGGTGCTGGCGCTACTGGTCATGTCTGGCCTGCAGAACGTTTTGGTGGTGTTCGTGCTGGTGGCGGTGCTGGGGTTCGGGTTGCCGCTTCAGTTCACATGCGGCCAGACGCTTATTTACGACGTGGTGGGGCCGCGAAACGCGCTCAACGGCGTGTCGCTGTGGTCGGTCGGCCTGCGCTCGGTGGGTGCGTTGGGTGCAATATTGGGCGGAGTGGTAATTGAGTACGGCGGGATCGGTACGGCCATCATCCTGTCATCGGTCGGGTACGCGCTGGCGGCGGTGTCCACCGCGTTCATCCGGCACCCTGGTCCCTCCGGAGAGCGTCCAGAAGGGTCGGTCCTGCAGAACCTTGGGTCCGGGTTCAAGCTTGTTTTCGGGTCGAGAATTCTGCTACCGGTACTCTTGCTGGCGGTAGTGGCAGAGGCGTTCGGCTACGGCATGCTGTCGGTGTTTCCCATACTCGCCGACGAGGGCGTGTACGGCGTAGGTGCCATTGGGCTGGGCCTGATGAACGGTGCCTTTGGGGTAGGAGGCGTGGTTGGTGCCATATTCCTGGCCGCACTGCCGGACTTGAGCCGCAAAGGCGCGGCCCTGATGGGCGTGATGCTCGTCACCGGGCTGCTGCTCGTCGCGCTGTCTTTTTCCAGTGTCTTCGGTGCCGCCCTCGCGGTCATCGCCGGAATGGGCATGGTGCTGGCCTCCTACGACGCCCTGGCCGTGCTGCTCATGCAAGACAACGCACCGAACGGCATGCGCGGCCGTGCAACAGGGACGCTGGTGCTGACTTTCGGGATCGGGCCGGTGGGGCCGGTGGCTTTGGGCTTCATGATTGATTCCATCAGTGCCAGGGCGGCTATCGGCATAGGTGCTGTTGTGGTCCTGAGCGCCACGGTTCTCATCGCTGCGTCGGCCAAAAGGCTGCGTTCCGCTTAACAGAAGATGTTGCACTTGCCCGCAGTGAGGTAAAATCCCGTGTCATGGTGAATAAAACGATCTCCGCCCTGTCAATTTCTCTTTTGTTACTCGTCCTTGCCGCAGGCGCAGCCTGCGGCAAGGACGATGACTCCACCCCCGCAGCCTCCCAGACCGACGGCACAAATACCGAGTCGGAATCCGATTCGCCCTCCGTCGTGGTTGGCGAAGGCGCGTTCGTCGTCTCTGGCGAACTGACTGATCGGCGCAAAGACCACTCGGTCATGATCCTGCAAGACGGGACGCTGATGGTCGCTGGCGGTCGCAGCAGTGGCGGCGGTCAGCGCGTGCCCAGGCTTCAGTCCGGTGAGATATACGACCCCGCCACCAAGGAGTGGAAGTACCTTGCCCTGATGGTCAACGCCGACCTCGGCCGCGAGCACCCGGCGTCAACGGTTCTGCCGGACGGCAGGGTGCTGGTCACAGGAGGCGCCAACTCCTCAAACGACCCCCAGAAAACAACGGAGATTTACGACCCGGCTGCCGATACCTGGACCGTCGGGCCGAAGATGAAGGTGTGGCGGTGGAAGCACACCCTGACCAGCCTGCAGGACGGCAGGGTGCTGATTGTCGGGGGCACCGACGACCTTTCTCAGCTTACGAAGGTCTCTATTTACGACCCTGAAACCAACGAGATAACGGCCGTTGCCGAGCTGGCCGAAGGGCGCTCCAACCACGCAGCGGTGCTGTTGGACGACGGCCGCGTGCTGGTCGCAGGCGGCGGCAAGCGGGAGATTGAGGACGCCCTGACATCGTCCGAGATATACGACCCCGCTACCGACACCTGGACGTTCGCAGGGCGACTCTCGGAGCCCCGGCTGTTCCCGGTCTACACCATGCTCAGCGACGGCAAAGTCATGCTGGTGGGCGGCAGGGGCAAGCTCAAGGGTGCCGATATCTTCGACCCCGAGACCGATACCTGGTCGACCACATGCGCCATGAGTACCGGAAGGTCGGACTTCGCCGGGTCCACGCTCGCCGATGGCCGGATAATGGTCAGCGGCGGCGAGGGCAACCTGGACTCGACTGAAATTTACAACCCGTGGACCGGCGAATGGTCGGCCGGGCCGCGCATGAACCTGCCCCGCAACCGCCACCGCCAGACGACGCTGCCCAGTGGCCGCGCCTTCATTACAGGTGGACAGGGACCGGACAAGATTGCGGTGATGACCGAGTACTTCGAGCCGGGGCCGTTTACAGCTCCCTCCGGCCCGACCGTACTTGGCTGCGGCGGCGGCCCCATTGACCCCGGTGACGCCCTTATCGTTGAAGACGAAGGGTTCGAGCGCACCGGCTCC
This sequence comes from Dehalococcoidia bacterium, assembly GCA_963579815.1. Lineage (GTDB taxonomy): Bacteria > Chloroflexota > Dehalococcoidia > Lucifugimonadales > UBA2962 > CAUZIR01. The sequence continues at coordinate 8,328 of CAUZIR010000024.1, read as the reverse complement.
GCCGACAGGACCCTGGACGCCGACACAGTCGACTTCGCCGAAGCGGTAGTAGCAGCGCCGGATGAGGACGTGGTGGTCACACCCCTGGGCACGCCCGCCACGTTCCGCATGGGCCAGGGCGTTGCAAGCCCCGGACCGGTGGTCGGCACTCTCGTACGGTTCTTAGAGGTACTGGATGACCCCGACGGCGGTGCGTCCATCCGCGTCAACCTGCGTGGCGGCGGCTGGGACCTGGGCAACATGGACCTGACAATCCCCGCAGGTTCCACAGAGCCCGCGCTCAAGGCCTTCGGCAAGGCGTGGGTGGGTTTCCTCGGTTACAGCACCGACGCTGCCGGCGAGGTCATGGCGACCCTGGTGGTCTTCGAACCCTAGAAAGGGCTCGCTCAGGGGCTCTGGGCCTCATCGCTTTGGCGATTGATTGATCGATTCGAATTAGGAGCAGCGGCCCGTTAGCCGCTGCTCCTTTTGCGCCAGGGCATACCGTCGGTCAATTCCATGAACTCGGCGTGCAGGGCGGGCCCGGCGGCCACGGTGCCGTCGCTGAAGAGCGAGGCAGGGGCGCCGTAGCGGTCGGTAGACAGCCCCCCGGCCTCTTCCACTAAAAGAAGGCCCGCAGCCTGGTCCCAGGGCTCCAGCTTGTGGTGGAAAAACACGTGGAACCTGCCCGCCGCAACGTATGAAAGCCCCAGCGCCGCCGAACCCAGAATGCGCGCGGTCTGCATGCCCGGCCACAGGTCCGCGACGAGTCGGAGCTGGTCGGCTGCGCCCTCATCTATATACGACAGGTCCAGGCCTAATATCCCGTCAGCGAGATGCTCGTCCTTGGTGACACTGATGCGAGCGCCATTCAGGAACGCCCCGCCGCCCCTGACGGCGTGGAAGGTCTCACCCCGAATCGGATCGTGGTTCACCCCTACCTGCACCAAGCCGTCGTAGGCCAGCGCCACAACGGTGGAGAAATGTGGGACGTTGGAGGCGAAGTTGCGCGTGCCGTCCAGGGGGTCGACGATCCACAGCCAGCCCTTGTCTGCCGCAGGCATTTCTTTGGGGTCACCCTCTTCGCCCATTACGGGGATGTCCGGGTACTCCCTCAGCAGTACGGCTATAACCGCTTTTTCGGCCGCGACATCGACGTCGGTAACGACGTTTCCGCGACCCTTGGCGGTCACCTCGACGCCCGACTGGAAGCGCTCGACCAGGATGGCCCCGGCAACCCCGGCGGCCTCCAGCGCTACGTCGAGGGCGGACCGGCCGGACAGGCCAGACGGGGAAGTGGGTATGTTGGGCATGCAGTTGAGCTTAAGGAGTTGACGTGGCCCCGGCAAGCGAGACCCACAGGTCACAATTTTAGGATAAGTGTTCCGGATATGTTTCAACGTTGACCAAGGCGTTTATCTAGGCCTGTCCCGCCGCGACCTGTGGGTCCGGTCGCCTCGGCGTCGGGCGTCAGAATCGCCGCCACGATGGGGGGGAGAGCCTCGCGGGCGATGAACACGAGGCGGACGGCACCCACCGAGACGGAGTGGGTGGTCGGCGTCGGTGGCGAGCGTGAAACCTTTCACTTTCCAATCCCTCGAAAATCCGTTTCGGCTAGCTTGTCAGACGCCGCCGAGCACATGCTACAATCCCGCTCGGTCGCTGCTGATTACAGGGTCCCAGCAACGCCTCCGCGCCTACGCCTTCAGGTTAATGCGTTTTTCTCTAGCTAGGTGTTTGCAATTTTCTCGGCCCCTTGCCCAGGATTTTTACACCGAGCTTGCACACTACCGTTCCGGAGAAATTAGCACTGCAAAGCCCTACGGCCCTCGACACACTCGCTCCCCCGGCCGCCCTGTGGCGGGCCGCCCTGGGCGAACTGCAGATGCGGGTTTCCGGTGCGTGCTATGAGACGTGGCTAGTTGACACCACGGCCCTGTCCTACTCAGACGGAGTGTTCACCGTTGCCGCCCCGAACGCTTTCGTAGCTGAAATGCTGGAGCAGCGATTATTTGAACTTGTCTTAGATTCTGTCGAAAAAGTCCTGGGCTGCCCGGCGGACCTTCGCATAGAGGTAGTCGGGTCTTGCGCACCCGCAGGTGCCGACCCGGCAACGGTGCCCGGCGGTTCCAATTTGACCGCTGGGCCTGACGCGTCTGTCGTGCCCGGAATGACTGAGGGAGCGCCTGCGCCGGTCCGCATTCCCGTCAGGCTCAACCCCGCCTATACCTTCGGCTCTTTCGTAGTCGGGGACAGCAATGACCTGGCCCACGCTGCGGCTGCGGCTGTGGCGGATCGGCCGGGCGAGCTGTACAACCCCCTGTTCATCCACTCCGATGTCGGCCTCGGCAAGACTCACCTGCTGACGGCTGTTGGTCACGCCATCCAGTCGCGGGGCCTATCGACCGCATATGCCACCACTGAAGAGTTCACCAACCAGTACATCAGTGCCATAAGAGAGGGCAAGACCGAGGAGTTCCGGGCCCGGTACCGGAGCGCCGATGTCTTGTTGCTGGACGACATCCAGTTTCTGATCGGCAAGGAGCAAACTCAAGAGGGCTTTTTCCACACGTTTAACGCCCTCCATATGGACGGCCGCCAGATTGTGGTTACGAGCGACAGGCCTATCGGCGAACTGATGGTGCTGCAGGACCGGGTCCGATCCCGACTGGCCGGGGGCCTCGTCGTCGACATTCAGGCCCCGGGTTTGGAAACAAGGCTCGCAATCCTCAGGGCCAAAGCCGAGGCCTCAGCCATGGCCAGCAGGATTTCCACCGAGGCGCTGGAGCTGCTGGCAGAGCTGGCGCACCGCAATGTGCGCGAGCTCGAAGGCGGCCTGAACAGGGCCATCGCCTACGCCGAACTGACGGGAAGCGTCGTTACCGCAGAAACGGTGCGCCGGGTGCTGTCTACCGCGGTCGCCCGAAATCGGTACACACCTGTTTCCCAGACCGGGGTGCTCGACGCCGTCACCGCCCACTATTCGCTCGATCTCCGGGACCTCACCTCCAGGCGCCGCGACGCCCACACCACGCTGGCCCGCCACGTCGCGATGTACCTGCTGAGGGAGGATGCTCACATGCGCTTGGCCGAGATAGGCCGCGTCTTCGGAGGCCGCGACCACTCAACCGTTTTGCACGCCCGGAACCGGGTGGCCTCGCTCATTCGCGAGGACGACGGGCTGCGGCACGAACTGGCCGAACTGCGTCGTGTCATCTCGGCACCCCTGCTCGCCACTTCGCCTTAGGGGCTCTCCGCACGCGGCGTGTTCGTGGGCTCTTCGGCTTTGCCTCATCGGCTTCTCCGCGCGGGCTTTGCCCGGCTCGTCCCTGGCTCTTCGTCTTTTTGGCGTGGCTCGCGCCTGGTTCTCCGCAGGCCTCGTCCGGGCTTTTTCGGCTTATTGCCTCATCGCTCTCTCAATTGGCCTTCGGCTCTGTAATTTGCGGCGGATTAGCAGCTTAATTATCTCTGTGAATAACTTGGGGGTAAGCTGTGGAGACGAGTTGATAACTGTGGATAAGATTGCTGGTTGGCCCAACAACCTAAATGCGTCAACAATTGTCCAAGCTGGTCCCCAATTAACACAACTCTTCCCACAAATCCTGTCGTGATAAAATCCCTGTATACAGGCTCTTATAGCGTGTTTCCACACTATCAACGCCCTTATTATTACCCCTATTACCTAACTTCTATTTTTACTTTCTGATGATTGATAAAACTGACATCTCCGTAATAAGTGGCAGCGGAGGAAACGGCAACATAAGTGGCCGTAGAGAGAAGTACGTCCCCAAGGGCGGACCTGACGGCGGCGATGGGGGAGACGGAGGAAGCGTCATTCTCAGGGCTAACCGCAATATCAACACCCTGGTCGAATTCCACTATAGGCGCAGGTTCGAAGCGCCATCGGGTGGCCCAGGCTTACCGGCACTTAAACACGGTGCCAACGGTAAAAACGTCGTCGTCTCCGTTCCGGTCGGCACCCAGATTCACGAGTTGGCCGAAGACGGTTCGCCGGGGGCCGTTTTGTTTGACCTAGACGATCATGGGCGAGAGGTCATTGTGGCGTCTGGAGGTTCCGGTGGCCGGGGAAACGCTTCGTATGCCAATTCGGTAAACCAGTTCCCCATGCTGGCTGAGGCCGGTGAGGCGGGTGAGGAACGGGCGATCCGATTGGAACTGAAGCTAATCGCGGACGTGGGGCTGGTCGGCCTGCCAAACGCTGGCAAGTCCAGCCTTCTGAGGGCGGTTAGTGCGGCCAAGCCAAAGGTGGCCTCCTACCCATTCACGACCCTTGAACCAGTGCTAGGAGTCGTTGAGCATAGGGGTTCGGAGTTCCTCATGGTGGACATACCAGGACTCATCGAGGGCGCCCATGAGGGAGTTGGCCTGGGGCACGATTTCCTCCGCCACATCGAGCGGACGAGAGTCCTGATTCACGTGATCGATGCATCTCTGGACGACCCGCTGGCCGACAGTGACCAGATCGAGCGAGAGATGGCCATGTTCGACGAGCGACTTTCCCAAAAGACACGGGTGGTCGTACTGAACAAGATGGACATTGCTGAAGCCGAGGAAAAGGCCGACGAACTGGAAAAGGCCTTGCGGGCAAGAGGACTGAAGGTGATTCGCACCTCGGCCGCGGCCCGTACCGGCCTGACAAAGCTTTTAGACCTCGTCGTCCTCGTACTTGAGCGAGAAGACCCCGCCGGTGAGACACCACCGACCCTGGCCGAGCGGCTGGCGGGCAACCCCAGGAAAAAGACCATCCGTAAGGTTCCCAAAGCGCCAGTTTTGGGTGAGGTCCAGATTATTCGACCGACGCCTGTTAACAGACGGTCAAGCGTGACGGTGAAAGATGGCGTGTTCGTAATCGAGTCTAAAAAGGCGGCCCGCATGGCCACAATGGTGGACCCGGAGAACTGGGAGGCGAAATCCCAGTTTTACGGCCACCTGAGAAGGCTGGGCATCGTGCAAAAGCTCGAGGACCTGGGAATTAAGACCGGCGACACGGTCCAATTGGGCGACACTGAATGGGAATGGACATAGGGGCCAGGGTAGGGGTGTTCGGGGGTACGTTCGACCCGGTCCACAACGGCCACCTAGCAAAAGCGACCGAGGCCATCGACACGCTCGGCCTCGACAGGGTTTTGTTCATGGTCGCTGGCGACCCATGGATGAAGCGGGAGGCGGGGCAGCCTGTCACCCCGTCCCACCACCGACTGGAGATGGTGACGCTCGCGGTGGCAAGCGAACCTTCCATGGCCGCAGACGGCCGCGAGGTGCGCAGGCCCGGCCCCACCTACACCGTCGATACGCTCAGCGAACTTGCCGCTGAACTTGCCGCAGAGGGGAGCGACGACGACGAACTTTTCCTGCTGCTCGGCTCCGATGCCCTGGCGACGTTTCCCCGGTGGCACACGCCGGGCCGAGTCCTCGAGCTTGCGCGAGTGGTCGCGTTGGAAAGGCCCGGCGTCGCGCCGGTCCTGGCGGCGTTACCCGGCGTCGCTGCTTTGGAACAGATCGCTCCAGGTGCAGCTAATAGGGCACAAGTGCTGACAGGGGTACCGGTGGACGTTAGCTCATCAGAGATCAGGCAGACGGTTGCGACCGGGAAGCCCGTCTCAGAGTGGGTACCCCCGGCCGTGGCGGAGTACATTGCTCGACATCACCTGTACACAAAGTAAGATCAGCGCAGCTATTTGGGGAGGAAAGAGATGGCCGAATCGATCGATATGAACGGACAGGTAGCCCTGGTGACCGGCGCGAGCCGCGGACTGGGCAGAGGCTTCGCCCAGGCCATAGCCGGGGCCGGAGCTGCGGTTGCACTGGTGGCACGCTCTGAGTCGGGTCTTAAAGAGACGGCCGTGGCTATTGAGGCTGCCGGGGGACGCGCCATCACGCTCGCCTGCGACGTGGTCGACCAGGACTCGGTGAAAGCGACCGTCAAAGAGGCAGAGCGTCAGCTCGGCCCGCTGGACGTTCTAATAAACAACGCCGGTGTGGCAGGACCGACCGGGCCGGACTGGGAAATTGACCCGGCCGAGTGGTGGCGGGTGCTGGAAGTGAACGTGCTGGGCCAGTTCTACTTTGCCCACGCAGCAATGCCCGGCATGGTGGCGCGCGGCCACGGCCGGGTCGTCAACGTGTCCAGCGGTGCCGCCGGGTTCGCCAGTCCTGGCTATTCCGGCTACTGCACTTCCAAGGCCGCCCTCACGCTGTGGACGGAATGCCTGGCGGGCTCTGCGTCGCCGCACGGCGTCTCCGTCATGGCCTACCACCCCGGCACGGTCGAGACCGACATGACGGTCTACACCGCCGCCCGCCCAGATATCGATGTGCCCAACCCCATAGTCGAGGGCGTCCGGGACCTGATTTCCTCCGGCAAGGCCGACTCTATGGAGGACGCGGTCGCGTCGCTACTGCGGGTCGCAGCAGGCCTGTTCGATGCCCTGCCGGGCCGCCAGATCGGCGTGAATGACCTGCCCGAGGAGTTGCTGCCCAAAGCCGCCGAAATTGAAGAGCGCGGCCTGTACGCCGTCCGTGTCAACGAACTGGTCAAGTAGAGTTGCCGTCGGTATTTGAGGCGATGAACGCTCGCGCCAAGAAGATTGGAGGCCACCCGGACCCCGTCGCCCGCATCTTGGAGCGCATCGGCGAACTCGATGCGCTGAAGCGGGGCCGGTTCGTCCTTTCGGCCGACGGGCAGACCTCCGACTACTACTTCGACGGTCGCCTGCTCACGCTCGACCCCGAGGGCATACACATGGTGGCGTCCGCCATGCTGCCGCTGGTGCGCGAGAGCGAGGCCGACGCGCTCGCCGGGCCGACGATGGGCGCGGACCCGATCACGACCGCCGTGTCTTTACTGAGCCACCTGGACCAACGCCGCACCCTGGGCGCGCTGGTCGTGCGCACGTCCGCCAAGGACTACGGCACCGGCAAGGCCATTGAAGGGCGGCTTACGTCGGGCATGAAAGTCGCCGTCGTGGACGACACCTGCGCGTCTGGTGGCACTCTCGTCCGCACCATAGAGGCGTTACGAACGGCAGACTGCGAAGTGACCGGGGTCTTTTGCGTTCTCGACCGACTCGAAGGCGGCGAAAAGCTAGTCGCCGCGCAGGGCGTCCGGCTGACTGCGCTCGTACATGCCGACGCACAGGGCGGCCTGACACGGGCGTGAGTGCGGCGCCGGAACTGTCCTAGTTCGCGAGCGACAGGTTCGCTGCGCTGAAGCCGCGCTCTTCGTCTGCCATGCGGGCGTCGTAGTCGATGAACGCCGAAACGGGGTAGCCATCGGTTGGGTGGAACTCGACCTGTATCGACTCCGCCGACTGGTCGATTGCGTCCTGCAATAACTGGAACAGGCCCTCGATGGTCACGTAACTGGCCAGCTGGTTGGCGTCTGTCACCGGCTCGCCGCTCTCGACAAACATCGCCGAGACCACTTCGCCGCCAGAGACCGATAGGGAGACGGGCGAGACCCACTCTCGGATGCAGAAACAGACCCAGTTGAACTCGAACGTGTACTCGGAGGCCGAGGTTGCTGCCCACAGGGCCAGGACCTCGTCGAGGACTGCCTGCGCTCCTGCGCTCGATTCGCCACCAAGGCGGTCGCTCGCGGTGCGGCCGAGCGAGGTCAGGCCAGCAAGGTCGGTGAGAGGCTCGCCGTTGGGGGGAAGGGTGGCGGTCATGGAGACGACCAGATCGCCCTGAATGAACGTGATGATCGAGCCGATGCCACTGGCATTGGGCTCGAAGGCCACGCTGTCATCGCCCAGCCCAACCGAAACGGTCTGCCCGGTGAACCCTATTTGCACCTCGGCGAACACCGTCTCGGCGTCTTTTACGGTGGCCAGGTCCATGACCGAGAACACAATTGCCGCGCCCGTTTCAGGGGCCTGGAACAGCGTGATGACCCACTCGTCGATGGCGTCCACCGGGACCGGTGCCTCGGAGCTGTCGATAGCCTGCGGCTGAAGCTGTTCAACGGTCAGGGCGACAGAGTCACCGACAATCGCGAGCACGTCCTGGCTGGTCAGGGTTAAGGCCGTCTCCGAAACGGGATCCGTGCCAGTGTCCGGGGTCGGCTCGGGGGTGGCGACGAGGGTCACCTGAGTAGGCGTCTCCATTGCGGTCGGGGCAGCAGTCGGGTCGGCTGCCCCGGGCTCGGCCGCCGGGCTGGACGAGCAAGCGGCCGCGGCCAGGGCCAGGACGAGCGCGCCAATTGCAAAGATGACGGATCGGTTCATTGTCATGGGCTTTCCCCTCCGAAGGTTAAGACGACCAGGCTCACCGTTTAGTTCCAGCTTGTTTTCTTTTTGCTGCCAGGACCGGAGGGCCCAGTACTTG
>CAUZIR010000023.1:0-12049 GCA_963579815.1 Dehalococcoidia bacterium | reverse complement strand
CGGCGATGATCACCTCGTCCCCGTCATCGACCGTCTGTATGCGGATGATGAAAGAGTCCGGCACCTCGTCCGCCCTCACGTGAATGCGCGGACTGCCCTCTGCCAGTTCGTGCTCAAGGTCCGCGGCAGTCATGCCCGCGACGGCCGGGTCCACCACTACCCTTAGCCCCTCCAGCATTCCCCGGTCCGGGAAGTCCCTCAGTTCGACTCCCGGCAGGTCGGTCAGAGCGGGCCGCACGTTAGCCGTGAGCCGTTCCTCGTAGCCCGTTAGGCGGGCCTCGTGGTCGGTTGTCAGCCACTCGCGCAGGGCCACGTAGGTGGCCACGACCGTCTGGCGGTCCATCTTCATCGACCGCCCGAACATTCGCGCGTGCTCGTACTCGAAGCCGATGAAGCTGTGCCGGTACGCCATGTGCACCAGTTCCTCGTTCGCCCCCAGCATCAACCCCGAAGTATTCAGGCCCTCGAAGTACTTGCCCCCGTAGGCCACTATGTCGGCGCCGCCCCGGGCATACAGGCTCAGCCTGTCGGTGGGGTACACCTGCCCGGCCGCGTCCACTATTAGCGGCAGGTCGTGGCTATGAGCCAGTTCAACGAGCCGACGGAACGGCACAATGTCCGTGCGTGTCTCCCGCTCTTCCGGGTCGTCGTACAGCCCACCGGCGAGGTAGTGAATACCGGCCGTGCGGTCCGTAATCGCAGCCTCAATATGCTCCTCGGTAGTGCCATCTTCTTCGCCTACTTCTACCAGCACGCCTCCCGGTATCGTCAGTGCCTTGTCATAAATCACCCGCAGTTGCCGCTGGATGATGAACTCGTTGGGCATGCCCGTTGTGTCCGGAATCTGCTCCATGCGGTCGGGGTGGTTGCGGGTGATGCAGGCGGCCGCACCGAGGGCCAGGGCGGCGGCTGCGCCCGGCGTCACCATGGCTGCGGGCACGTCCAGCATCTCGGCAATGCGATCGCCCGTCACCTCTACCAGCTCGCTCATCTTTACGTAGTCCCGCGCGGCATCGTCCATCGCCGCCCGCACCGTCTCCGACGGGTTGTTCCCGCCAATAGTCGTCGGGTGGCCATGAGCGTTGATGATGGGCGCAATGCCCAGCTCTTTCATTATTTCGCTGCGTCCAGTCATGGCTTGTTACCTCTGTGCGAAAGCTTCAATAACCCGGAGATACGCGCCCTTAACGTCGGAGTCCACCGCGAACGGCGCGACCACCGGCAGCGCCAGGCCCAGGGCCCGTCTGCGTTCGATTTCGTCACGGCATTCGGCGGCCGTGCCTACCACCGCGACCTGGCTCTGCATCTCAGTCGATATCGTCGCTGCCGCTGCATCTGTGTCGCCTGCTTCTAGCGCCGACTGTGCCTTGTCCATCTCGGCGCCAAACCCGGTCGAAACGAAGAAATTCCAGTAGTAGGGGTGAGAAGCGTACCCGGCAATCTGCAATTGCAGGCTCTTTCGAATTGCGGGCTCTTCATCTCCCGAAATGACGGCCGTGCGCACATACCCGGCCACGTCCACCGACGCCGGGTCGCGCCCGGCTCCTGTGGCAGCCTCGTGCAGCGTGGTGACAGACCCGGCGATGTACTGCGCCGACGTCCAGTTCAGCAGCACGCCGTTGGCCAACCGGCCCGTGAGCGCGATCATCTTCGGCCCCAGCGCGGCCACGTACACCGGTGTCGATACGTCCTTCGTCGCTCTGCCCAGCCTAGCCCCGGTCACCGAGAAGTGCTGCCCCTCTGCGTTGACCGTTTCACCGGCCAAAAGCCCTTTGATAATGCCCACCGTCTCTTCCATGCGGGCCAGCGGTCCTGAGTAGGGGATGCCGTGAATGTTCTCCACCACGGGGCCGTGCCCTGTACCGAGCCCGAGCACGAACCGGTCGCCCGAAACAGCCGCCAGCCCCGTCGCCGACATAGCAGTGACGGCCGGGGTGCGCGAGAAGATGGGCAGAATACCGGTGGCCAAACGCAGCTTTTTGGTGGCACCGGCAAAAGCCGCCAGCAGCGACAGCGCATCACGCCCGCCGCCCTCCGGCACCCACACCGACTCCACGCCAGCCGCCTCGGCGGCGACTGCGATCTCTATCAGGTCTGCCAGCGACAGCCTGGGGTCGTTCTCAATTCTGAATCCGAGTCTGGTAATCATGCGATTCAAAATATACACCGGGTCCTCGTCCCAAGGCCCGTCAGGACGGGCGACCAGACTGGGCGGCCAAGTGGCCACGATTGGTATAATTCGTGGCCCATGAGACTAAAAAATAAAGTCGCCCTCATAACCGGCAGCGCTAACGGCGTCGAAGGCCGAATGATGGGCATCGGCGGTGCAGCCGCAAGCATGTTCGCCCGAGAAGGCGCGGCCGTCGTTGTCGCTGATATCGACGATACGGTCGGTGAGCAGACGGCCTCCGGTATTCGTGCCGCGGGTGGCAAGGCACTGTTCGTCCATCTCGACGTGACCGAGGAGAACCAGTGGACGACCGCAGTCGATGCGGCGACCGGTGAGTTCGGCCCGGTAGACGTGCTGGTCAACAACGCTGGTATCGGCGTCCTGGCCGACATAGAAGAGACCACCGTAGAACTGTGGGACGCTCACCAGCAGGTGCACGGTCGCGGCACCTGGCTCGGTACCAGGACCGTCGCTCCGTCCATGAGAGCGCGGGGCGGCGGTTCGATCATCAACATCTCCTCCGTTCACGCCATGACCGGCAGCCCCACTCTGGCCGCCTACCATGCAGCCAAAGGCGCCGTTCGCAGCTTCACCAAGATGGCCGCCATTCAGTACGCTCCCGTCGGCATCCGGGTGAACTCGGTGCACCCCGGTTACGCCATGACTCCCATGACACAGCCCGGCTTTGAAGACGAGGTCATCGGCCCGCTGGTGATCTCTCGCATACCTATCGGCCGCTTCGCCTGCCCCGAAGAAATCGCCGCCGGGATACTTTTCCTGGCCTCGGACGAATCGTCGTACATCACCGGGTCCGAACTGGTCATCGACGGCGGGGTAACGGCCCAATAGTGCGGCGGGCCAGCAAAGTGACCAGCTCCATAAATTGACCACAAGACACCTATGATCAGGCCGGTAATCCTCGCTGGGGGCTCCGGTACCCGGCTCTGGCCGCTCTCCCGCGAGCACTATCCCAAGCAGTTCCTTTCGCTGCTGGGCGAAGGCACCATGCTGCAACAGGCAGTGCTGCGCTTGAACGCGGCAGGTGCGAACGGGCAGGCAGTAGCAAGCCCACTGGTGGTGTGCAATGACGACCACCGCTTCCTCGCCGTCGAGCAGCTCCAGGCCGTGGACAAGGCCCCCGAAGCGCTCATCCTGGAGCCGATGGGCAAAAACACGGCACCCGCGTTGACCCTGGCTGCGCTGTGGTCAGCCGAGCGCGACGATGACGCTACGCTGCTGGTTATGCCCGCCGACCACCACGTGGCCAACGCCGACGCTTTCGGCAAGGCGGCGTTGGAAGGGGACCGTCTGGCCCGCGAAGGCATGTTCGTCACATTCGGCGTGCCTCCCACCGGCCCGGAGACCGGCTACGGCTATATTCGCGTCACCGCCGACACTGAGCCCCTGGGTTCGGGACCGAACGCGAGCGCCAGGACGGTAGCCGAGTTCGTAGAAAAACCTGACATCGAGACAGCCAGGGGCTACCTGGCGACGGGCGAATACCTGTGGAATAGTGGCACCTTTATGATGCGTGCCTCGGTCTGGCTCAACCAGATAGAGACGCACAGGCCTGACATCGCCGCCGCGTGCCGGGCCGCCTATCTGGCTGGCACCGTCGATGGCGACTTTTTCCGGCCCGGTCTGGAAGAGTTCCGCCCCTGCCCTTCGGACTCCATCGACTACGCGGTAGCCGAGCGGGCCACCGGTCCCGGCGGCGTCGTCGCAGCAGTAGTCCCGTTGGACGCGGGCTGGTCCGACGTCGGTTCGTGGTCGGTCATCCAGGACCGTTCGACCCAAGACCAACGCGGCAACGTACTAAAAGGCGACGTGGTCACATACGACGTCGAGAACTCCTTGATGATCGGTGGGAATCGCCTGTTGGCCGGGGTCGGCATCAGAGACCTGGTCGTGGTGGAAACGCCCGACGCGGTGCTGATCGCGGGCAAGGGCCGGGATCAGGAAGTTCGGCAGGTAGTGGCCGAGCTTCGAGCCAGCGACCGTGACGAACAACTCGAACCCCGCAAAGTGCACCGGCCCTGGGGGACTTACGAGGTGATCGAAAGGGGCGAGGGCTTCCAGGTAAAGCACCTGACAGTGAAGCCAGGGTCGTCCCTTTCCTTGCAGCGCCACGAGCATCGAGCCGAGCACTGGGTGGTGGTGAGCGGAATCGCCGCTGTCGTGACCGACGGGAAGAAATACGAACTCAAGGAAAACCAGTCCACCTACGTACCCCAGGGCGTCAAGCACCGGCTGTCCAACCCCGGCGAGGTTCCCCTGGAAATAGTCGAAGTACAGACGGGCGGCTATCTCGGCGAAGACGACATCGAACGCTTCCAGGACGACTACAGGCGAGTTTGACGGGCGACCCGGTCTTCCAAATGCACGGCTGCAAATTTGATAGTTGACTCGCACGTCCACCTCTTCTCGCCGGAGATCATCCACCGGAGAGAGGCGCTAGTCGCCACCGACCGCACTTTTGCCGAGATGTACGCGGACCCGGCGGCCCGCATGGCCACTGCCGAGGATCTGCTCGGCGACATGGACGAAGATGGCGTAGACGTCTCTGTGGCGATGGGGATCGGCTGGTCCGACCCAGGCCTGGCCCGCGAGTCCAACGACTACATGGCAGAAGTAGTGCACCAACACCCCGAACGCATCGTCGGCTTCGGCACAGTCAACCCGGCAGGCTCAGGTGCCGCAAAGGGCGCAGCAAACGAAGTCGAACGGTGCGCAGGGCTCGGCCTTCGTGGCATCGGCGAGCTGCACCCCGATACCCAGGGCTTCGATCTGGCCGACCCGGCCGTGATGAGTCCAATACTCGACGTCCTCCGAGCGCACGACATGGCGCTGACCGTCCACTGTTCCGAGCCGGTCGGGCACGCCTACCCCGGCAAAGGCCGCACCACACCGGACAAAGTCATGGGGCTGGTCGCCATAGCGTCGGGCGTAAAGCTGCTGCTCGCCCACTGGGGCGGCGGTCTGCCCTTTTACGCCCTCATGCCAGAAGTCGCCGAGGCGCTGTCAAACGTCTACTTCGACACCGCCGCTTCGCCGTTTTTGTACGACCGACGAGTCTTCGAAGTAGCGTCCGCGGTTGTCGGCCCTGACCGCATTCTCGCCGCCAGCGACTACCCGCTCACGCCCTACTCGCGCGTCCGAAGCCAGATCGACAAGGCCGGCCTGTCAGGAGCTGACAGGGCCGCAGTGCTGGGCGAAACCGCCGCCGGGCTCTTCGGGCTAGGCTCATGGGCCGGGGACGCCTAGAAACAGGGGTCGAGGCCGAAGAGCCCTGATGCGCTATGGTATACTTCCGGCGCTTCGGACCCGCTGTAACGAGTCATGTGCTCCCATTGGGAACCAGGTGCGGGCCGAGAGACGTGAATGGAGTAAGAGGGGGCGAATTTTGCAAGGACACGGATACCCGAACTGCCACGCGTGCGAGGACGGCGATCTGCTGCCCCTCTCCGACTTCGGGAGCCAGGGTGCTCCCATCCACTACAAGGCGTGGGTTTGCAGCAACCCCGATTGCGGATACAACATCAAAATCCGCAACGGGGACGTCTACATCAACGAGCCCATCACCAACGGGACCGCTCACTCCCCGCGCATGCGCTAGGCGTCCACGCGCAGGGGAACCGGCAATGCAGGTTTCTCGTAGAAGAAACACATGAGAGTTTTTAGCACCCGAAAGCTCGGGTACGGCATGATGGCTGTTGGGGTGGTCGTGCTGGCCGCTCTCGGTTCCTACGTCGGCTACGGTGCCTACGGTCGTTCAAACCTCGATGACCTCAACTTCAACGTGGCCGAGGTCGAGCGCGTAACCGTCGCCTACACGGCCGAGGACGAGCCTTCCGTCGACCTCACCGATGCGTCGTCTACTGGCGAACCCGAACTCGCGGTCGTTGACGGCCTGGACCATTCACCGTTCAGTTCGGGTGCAGATGAGGGCGCAACGCTCGCACTGGAGTTGGAACCCACCGACGCCCCCCGGGCCACGCTGGCGTCCACCGGTGGCCTGGCGCGACATTACGCCGACATGTACACCGGTGCCGACCTGCACCCCAAGTACTGGCACGAACCCCTTCGAGCGGGCACCGATCTACGGTTAGCCCTGGGTCTGCCCGATGGCTTCGCGGCGGCCTCAGCCGACGACTACCGCCGCTTCGCCGAACCCAAAACAGTGGCAAGCAGGCTGCGCATCCCTTCCATCGACGTCGAGTCGGGTGTCAGCGAACTGGGCATACTCGACCTGGGCAACAGCCGGGCGTACGAGACCCCCGACAACACCGTGGGTCACATTCCCGACACGGCCGACCCTGGCGAACTGGGCAACGGTTGGTTCTTCGGGCACCTGGAAAGCCCATTTGCAGGCGAGGGCAATGTATTCCAGCGCCTGCCAGAGATCCCCCAGCTACTGAAGCACTTCTCAGAAGTGGGAGAGGGCGCAGTCTACGTGGTGGTGGAAAGCACCACCGGCGAGTATCTATACGAAGTCGTGGCCACCCAGGTTATGCATGCCGACGACCTGCGGCTGTACGAAACCGACGGCGTCTACATAACGCTCGTTACATGCGTCCCCAGGCTCGACTACAGCCACCGACTGCTCGTGACCGCCAAGCTGGTGGGCGTCCGGGCCTAGGTCGCTCTAACAGCCAGGGCGTCTCGGAGCGTCTGGATAAACGACTTCGCTGGCGTCGACAGCGTCTTGCCCCGCAGCGTGATAATCCCGGCCTGCTCCACCGGCAGCAGGTGCGCCAGGCCGACTACCCCCAGCTTCTCTTGATCTTCTGGGTCAATGGCTAATCGGGGTCCGACTGACACGCCCATCCCCAGCGCAACGTAGCGCTTAATCATGTCCATACTGTCGAGTTCGACGACGATCTCGTATTCCAGGCCTCGCCTGCGGAACTCGCTCTCCAGCATCACCCTGGTGTACGTGCCCTTGCCCATCATGATGAGCGGCCATCGCGCAATCTCGTCCAAGGAGGTCAACGGGGTCTCCAGCAGCGGGTGATCCGCTGGCGTTATCAGCACGCGCTCGTAGCCGAACAGCGGTTGAAAGTCGAACTCCACCCCGCGTTCAGGACCCGGCACCAGGCCCATATCCACCGTGCCCTCTTCGACCATGTGCACGACCTCTTCACGCCTGCCCGACAGGATGCGTAGGTGCGCGTGCGGGTGAGAACTAAGAAAAATGCGTACCACCCTGAGAAGCCTGTGGGGAATGATGTCGTGCGTCGAGGCCATGCGCACCGGGCTCTCGCGCTCGGCAAGGCCCGTGTCGGCGGCGAGAGAGTCGATGCCCTCTACCAACGGCTCCGCCAGTTCCGAGAGCGTAGCGCCCGCCGGGGTTAGCTGAATCGGCCGTTTTATGCGGTCAAAAAGCACGGTGCCCAGCTCTTTTTCTAGTTTTTTAATGTGAGTTGTTACGGTCGGCTGGCCCATTCCCAGCTCCTCGGCGGCCCGGGTGATGCTGCGCAGCCTCGCCGCCGTGGTGAAACTTCTCAACTCTCTCAACTCCATAGCACCCTCCTTATCAATCCCCTGGGTCTTCTTGCAGGCCTCATGCGAGGTTCAACATTCACGAATTAGATAATTATCATCCAGCAACATATGTAGACGCAATGTAAATATGGGCGGACAATTGATTGCATAGATCAGACGGGCCCGGAGCCCATAGAACATGAGGGCCAGAGGCCCAGAGAAGAAAGAAGACAGGGTAAGAGAAATGTTTAACAGGTTCATCGAAGCAATGCGCGAGACCACGGCTCCGTCCGGGTTCGAGAATTACCTGCGTTCACTGGGAGCCCGCCGGTCCGTCGGCGGCCCCACGATAGATGAAGCCCGCAGGGACTACCGCTCCGCTATGAAGCGCCGATAGCCATTACCAGACTGATTCGGCCGTAAGGCTGAATCGAACTTCGTAACAAACGGGAGCGTCCGCACAAGCGGGCGCTCCTTTTTTGTTGCCTTTCGCCTGCCCATTTGCTGACGGTCCAACTGGCGACTTGTGGCTCTCCATGATAATCTCGTGGAGCCGATGGCACCGGGCTTGCGGGGCGATCGGCCAGGGGAGCCAAACCACACTCGGGAGGACCGATCTGCGTCTGTTCGGAATAGGCCGAAAGAAAAAGGCCGAAAGCGCCATGACCAGGACCGCCCGTAGTTGGACGGGGCGCATATCGTCCCTGTTTCAGCGCGGACGGCTCGATGACAAACTGTGGGACGATCTGGAAGAGGCCCTCATCGCCGCCGACGTCGGCGTCTCCACCACCTTCGCGTTGCTGGAAAAAGTGCGCGACCGGATAGCGGAGGAACGAGTCTCCGACCCTGACGGTGCGCTGGCCGTGCTCCGGTCAGAGGTCGCCGCCATACTCGAAGCCGATGACAGTGCCGCCGAAGTAGACCGCTTGCTCGACCCGGCTGCGGGTCGGCGGCCCCTGGTCATTTTGATGGTCGGCGTCAATGGGGTGGGCAAAACCACCACAATTGCGAAACTGGCTCATCTTTACCAGTCGCGGGACATGGGCGTCGTCCTCGGTGCCGCAGACACCTTCCGGGCGGCAGCCATTGAGCAGTTGCAGGTCTGGGGGGCGAAACTCGACGTCCGTGTGGTCGCTCACAGCGCCAACGCGGACCCCGGAGCCGTCGCGTTCGACACCATTACTTCGGCGAAGGCGCAGGGTGCCGACGTCGCCATCATCGACACCGCCGGGCGTCTGCACACCAAAGCCAATCTCATGGAAGAGATCAAAAAGATCCGCCGTGTGGTGGAGCGAGCCGAAGGCGGGGACCTGCGGGTGGTCATGGTGCTGGACGCGACCACCGGCCAGAACGGGCTTCACCAGGCCCGGTCGTTCGTGGAGGCCGTCGATTGCGACGGAGTCGTACTCTCCAAGCTTGACGGCACCGCAAAGGGCGGCGTCGTTTTGGCCATCGTCTCGGAGCTTGGCTTACCGATCCTGTTCTTGGGCACTGGTGAACAATTAGACGACCTTGCGCCGTTCGACGCCGGGGCGTTCGCCGAAGCCCTCTTCTCGGCGAACGGGGACTAGCCCCTTTGCTAGACGCGGTCCTGTGGCTGATCGGGATCGAGGTCATTGGCCTGGTCGCCATACCGCTCGCCTACGTCGCCCTCGGCGGTCTCAAGGACAGGGGCCTGACCCTGGCCAAGCCGCTCGGCATGCTGCTCGTCGGCTACCTGGCGTGGATACTTAGCTCCGCCCACGTCCTGCCCTATGCCAGTTACGGCCCTGCGGTGGCGCTCATCTTGCTGGCGGCGGTCGCGGCCTTCGTGGTCTATCGGCGAGGTGAAGACCTGCTCGCCCACATCCGCAGCCAGTGGAAACCCCTGGTCGTCGCGGAAGTTGTCTTCCTCGCCGTCTTCATCGGGTGGACCCTCTACCGGGCATTCGACCCGGCCATAAGCCATACCGAACAGCCCATGGACCTGGCGTTCCTCAACGCAACCATGCGCACAGAATTTGCACCGCCCGAAGACCCGTGGCTGCGGGGCGAGTCGGTCAGCTACTACTATTTCGGCTATTGGATGCTCGGCGGCCTGGCCAACCTCACCGGCGCGGTATCGACAGTCGCTTACAACCTGTCACTCGCCCTCATCCCGGCCATGGCCGCCGCCGGGGCCGTGGGTCTTGTGTACAACTTAGTCACCGCGGCCGGGGGCAGGCTTAAGATCGCGCTTGCATCAGGCATTCTCGCGGCGGTCCTGCTGGTGGCGGCGGCAAACCTTGAGGGCGCCCTGGAGTTCATGCGGGCCAACGGCATGGGCTCCAGCCGATTTTGGGGCTGGTTAGCAATAGACGGACTGGACGGCCCTTCCCCCCAGCTAACAGAGAGCTGGCGGCCCAACGAGTTCTGGTGGTGGTGGCGCTCCAGCCGGGTTATCAACACCTTCGAGGGCGGGCAGGGAATCGACTTCACCATCCAGGAGTTCCCCTTCTTCTCCGCGCTACTTGGCGACCTGCACCCGCACTTCATGTCCCTACCGTTCGTCGTCGTTTTCCTATCCCTGTGCGCCAACTTTTTGGAGGCCGGCAAGCCCCTGGTCACTCGCGCTGGCAGCCTGGCCAATGTGTACCGGTGGCGCGGCCCTGTCGCTGCGGGCCGGGCATGGTCCCGGGGCTTCGCGCCCGGCCTGCCGTCGCTGCTTCTGCTCTCGCTCGTGCTCGGCGGCCTGGGCTTCGTCAACGCCTGGGACCTGCCTGTGTTCTCCGCGGTCTTCCTCGGCGTGGCTAGCTTCAGGGCGTACGCCGTACGGGGGCCGTCACTGCGCGAAATCGTCGCCTCGGCGCTGCCGGTGAGCGCAGTCGTCATCGGCCTGGCGTTCTTTCTGTACCTTCCCTACTTCGGTTCGATGCAGAGCCAGTTCTCCGGTATTCGCCCGGTGGTAGATGCAACCACCCGGCCCATTCACTTCATCGTCGTGTGGGGGCTGATGCTCGCCGCAGTCTTGCCCATGCTCGTGTCGGTCTTCTGGTCCACACGCCTTCAATCCGAATGGCGCAGGACGGCGTTTGCCGCGCTGATGATCGCGTTACTTCCCTTCATTGCGTGGCTGGGCGTGCTGGAATGGGGTTCACAGGGCGATGCCAGTGCGACCGGCAGGTTCGTCCAGTTGCTACCTTTAATGGTGCTCATAGGCGGCGGCGTCTACGCGGTGTTGTGGACGCTTAGGTCGGGGCATCGGGCGGTGCGAGGCAACGCATTCCCGCTGGCGCTGGCGGTGTTCGGCCTGCTGCTCTTGATCGGGCCGGAGTTGGTGTTCGTGGGCGACCAGTTCGGCAGCCGTATGAACACGGTGTTCAAGTTCTACTACCAGGCCTGGGTCTTACTGTCATTGGCCGGGGGCTTCGCGCTGTATTACTGGGTGTCCCGATTTGACGCCCTGGTGGGTTACAAGCGCGTGTTGGCAACCGTGTGGGCGGGGGCGTTCTGCGTACTGCTGGTCATTGCGCTCTACTACCCGGCGGCGGCCCTGGGCAGCAAGCCCAATCTGCCGAACGGTCCCGTCGGACTGGACGGACTCGCGCACCTGGCCAGCGGCAATACAGACGAGCTTGAGGCCATCCAGTTTCTCCGGACCGCTGCTAGTCGGGACTCAGGCATGGTCGAGGCGGTCGGCGGCTCGTATACCGAGTTCGGTCGCGTGTCCTCGGCTACCGGCATACCCACCGTACTGGGCTGGCCGGGTCACGAGCTACAGTGGCGGGGAACCTCTGCGTCGTTCGACGGGCGCGAGGAGGACATCAAACTCATCTACCAGTCCACCGACTTCGAGATCGTCAAGAACTTGCTCCACCGATACGACGTAGATTACGTGTACGTTGGCCCCAGGGAGCGCAGGACATACGGCACCGACGGGATAGACAAGTTCGACGAGTTTATGGAGAAGATCTTTTTAAATAGCACGGTGGTCATCTACCGGCTCCGGAGTTCGGGCTCTTGACGTCCCCAGTGCTGGACAGAGGGCTGGGCAGAGCGTTAGACGGGCTACTGGGCGAGATTCGCCGTTTCGCAAACGGCGACTGCGAAGACCGGCGACTGCGCTGGGCCGAACTAACGGCCTATGCCAGCCTCATAGCTGTCGCGGCCGGGATGCGGCTGTGGGACCTTGGCTCCCGCGCCCTGCACCACGACGAAAGCCTGCACGCGTACTTCTCATGGGAGCTATCCGAGGGGCGGGCCTTCGTGCACAACCCGATGATGCACGGCCCGCTCCAGTTCGAGGCCAACGCCGGGGTGTTCTTTTTGTTCGGGGCGACCGACTTCACCGCGCGCATCCTGTACGTCATCGCCGGAGTGGCCATCGTCGCCGTGCCGTACTTGCTGAGACGACGCCTCGGGCGCATCGGTGCAGTG
>CAUZIR010000022.1:0-12487 GCA_963579815.1 Dehalococcoidia bacterium | reverse complement strand
CTGGCTCTCGATCCATAGGTAACTATGCCGACCCGGTCGGACGGCCGTAGCTCGTCCACCAGGAGCCGCAGTGACTCTTTCACAAGGCCGAGCCTGTCTTCGCACCCCATGGAGCCGGACACGTCGATGACGAACACCAGGCTGGCGTCCTTTCGCTCGTTCCTGAGCACCTCGGCCCCCTGCAGCCCCACTCGGAGTAGCCAGTGGCCACGGTCGCCGGACGGCCCGAACGGAGAGGGTGCGCCGTCTATGTGGATGGCGAACGCGTTGGTGGCGGGGGCGGCGTAACCGAGGTCGAAGTAGTTGACGAACTCCTCTACCCGTACCGATGCGGGGTCGGGTAGATACCCGTCGGTGATGAATCTGCGCGCCACCGTGTAGGAGGCGGTATCGACATCGACGGCGAAGGTGGACAGGGCGTCGCGGTACGGGTCGACGAAGGGGTTCACTCCGTAGTTCTGAAAGAACGTGGCGTCGTAGGGCACGCTGTAGTTCGACCGGGTGCCACGGGCGTAGCGACGGCCGTCGTCTTTGACGTCGGGAAGCCCGTAGTTGGGACTGGCACCCGAGTCGGGCGTGGGCGTGGCGAGCAGGATCTTCTCGGTCTCGACCAAGACGCCTTCGATGACTGTCTCAGTGACGATCTTCTCTACTTCCACGATCTCGGTTGTCGTCTCCCCGGCGACCTCAACGATCTTTTCCACCTCCACAACCTCAGGCCTGTTGGGGGAGCCGCAGGCCATGGCGATTGTTGAGACCAGCAATAGACCTACCAACACTGCCGATAGCTTCATGAACGACCTCATCGCAGCACCTCCTTAAGTTTTAGCCCCGGCTTTGGTGGGTTGTTCACCTCGTTATTCGAGGTATCTATGCCGTTCCGGGTATTTGCCCAGCTATTGGGACGAACCTCTCGCCCTGGCGTGTCTCCTTATAACGAATTCGTGAGGCGTTTCGTTCGGTTCGAGTTTTTGATTGCGCGTGCCAGTACGTTTGTTCTATACTCCTTCGGTGATTTCGACAGGTTTGGACAGCTATCGACAAACGCTTAAAGAGGTGTTTGGGTACCCCGACTTCCGCCCCGGTCAGGAAGAGGTGCTCACCCGGCTGACCGACCGCGATGTGATGGCTGTGATGCCCACCGGACTGGGCAAGAGCCTGTGCTATGTGCTGCCCGCGATCAGCAAGGGCCGCACGGTCGTTGTCTCGCCGCTGATTGCGCTGATGCGTGACCAGGTGCAGTCGCTAAAGGCGGTTGGGGTGCGAGCGACGTTCATAAACTCATCGCTGACAAGAGCGGCCCAGAACGGGAATTACGTGGACTTCATTGAGGGCAGGGCAGACCTGCTCTACGTCGCTCCTGAACGCTTCGCTAACTCGAAGTTCGTGGACGGCTTGCGCAGGGCAGGCGTGAAGTTGCTGGCGATTGACGAGGCGCACTGCCTGTCGGAGTGGGGGCACGATTTCAGGCCCGACTACCTGACTTTGGGTGCCGTTCGCGAGGCGCTGGGGAGACCCCGGACGCTGGCATTAACGGCTACGGCCGAACCGCGCGTGCAGGACGACATTCTGGCGAGGCTCGGTATTCCGAACGCCGCTCGGGTGGTGACCTCGGTCGACCGGCCGAACCTGCGGTTGTCGGTGGAGCACGTTCCTGATCTTGATCGTCGGCGCGACCGGGTTATCCAGCTGCTGACTGAGCGCAAGGGCCATTCCGGCATTGTCTACGCCCGCACCAGGCGCATGGTCGAGGAGCTGGCGGAGGCGCTGACCGGTTCCGGAATCCCGGCCGAGGCATACCACGCGGGCCTGGCGATGAACCGACGGGACGAGGTGCAAAGGCGCTTTACGGTCGATGAGGCACCGGTGATCGTCGCCACCAATGCCTTTGGCATGGGTATAGACAAGCCCGACGTGCGCTTCGTCATCCACTTCAACATGCCTGGCCGGGTGGAGGCGTATTACCAGCAGGCGGGCCGGGGCGGTCGGGACGGCGAGCCAGCGGACTGTGTGTTGCTCTACGGCGGCCACGACATTGCCGCCCAGCGCCAGTTCATTGAACGCGCCCACCCCGACGAGGCGGACGTGCGCGAGACCTGGGTTTCGCTGGTCGCAGTCCAGGCAGCCGGTCCCTCCGACCTGAGTAAGACGGAGAAAATCGACCGTAATTCCGACGGCTTTGCCGCCACTATCGCCGCGCTGAGAGCGTCGGGTCTGATGGACTCGGGCTCTTTCAGGCTAATGTCGGCCAACGCTGAGGCGTCCATAGACATGACGAGCATCGTTGAGCATCGCCGATATGCAGAGGACCGGTTGGCCCAAATGGTGGAGTACGCGGAGTCGGTCGGATGCCGCCGCGAAATTATCCTGCGGTATTTCGGCGAGCAGCCAGCCGCTTCGTGTAGCGCGTGCGATTGCTGCCTGGGCGAGCGGCAAGAGGCCGAAGTGGAGTACCCGCCGGAACTCTATGACGCTCTGCTGAAGCTGCGGGAGAAGATTGCCCGTAAGACCTCTCGGGCGCCCTACCAGGTGCTGGAGTCGAAAACGGTGCAGGATCTGGCCACCTACAGGCCCCACGACCTGGACGAGTTGATGGAGACCTGGGGTATTGGCGAGGTGAAGGCCGACTGGTTCGGGGAACGGCTGGTGAGGGCTATTCTCATATGGGAAGAAAAGAACCCCGATGCGCCGGAGCGGCAGCGCCGCAGAAGCCACCAGAGGCGTTCGTCGTCCAATTTCTCGCCCGAGCCAGTAGTCGATGACTCCGACCCGGTCTATGAAGAGTTGCGGGCCTGGCGCTCAGAACGGGCCAAGAGCGACGGCATCCCCGCCTACATGGTGTTCTCGGACCGCACACTGAAGGAACTGGTGGCAGCCCAGCCCGACAGCCGGGACGCGCTGATGAGGGTTAAGGGCGTGGGGCCGGCCAAGATTGAGGCGTTTGGGCCGGACGTGCTGAGCCTACTTAAGGGTTCTCCGCTTGGCGCTGCCTCGCTCTAGGGACTTGTTCGCGCGAGCGCCGCTCTCCGCGCACTTCGCTCGCTCTAGGAGATTCTTCGCGCGAGCGCTCATCGCTCTGGCAATCGGCCGTTCGATTTATTCGGACTTGAATACTCCGAAAGCGAAGGACTCTTCCAGGGTCGTGACGTCGGATTTTCCTGACTGGTCGGTCTGCAAGTATTCAGTCATGAATTCGTGCCAGCGGTCGACGACCTCGCCCTTGACGCTGTTCCAATCGTCCTCGGTCGCGGCCACGCCGTGCACGAATAGCAGGTCGCCGTGCTTGTAGATGGCCATACTCACGCCCGCGACTACGATGAGTTCGGCGAGCTCTGGCCAGATTTCGTCGTGCGCTTTTTTGTATCCGGCGTAACCGCCGGGTCGCAGCTTCATTACCGTTCCAATGCTGTACATGCCGCTATTGCTCCTGTGCCCCTGAATGTTTTGCCACGTGTTCCCATAGCGCCTGCGCACGGGCGGCCCCGTCGGGCGATGACGGGTCGATGACTCGTCTGCATGCCCTGGTGTAGGAGCCGATTACCTGCAGATCGGTCCTGCCTCCGCCCCACGTCCACGGGGCGCCGTTTGCCTTCCTGAACACCTGCTCGCATAGCTTCCGGTCGACCGGCACCGCGCGGGGGAATCGGCGCGAGCCCTCGCCACCTTTGAATACCCAGAAACCGTCCCATAGGTCAGGGTCGGTGAAGCCACGGCGCAGGTGTGCGTTGTTGCCGAAGGCTCGGACGATGCCGTCCGGGGGCCTCGACCGCACGCTCTTGAGAACCCCGGCAATTCGCAGGACGCCGATGAGGTAAAAGCCGTGTTGCCCGGTCGGGCCGCCGTCGTCCCACTGGGCCAGGCGAACGAGGAACAGCAGGTTGTCTCCCGGCCCGGCTGGTTTCAGGCCCGCCGCCCTGGCATTGGCCTCGCAGTTGTCGCCGTAGGTGAAGGTCTCGAACTCCGGGTCGTTGTGCGTGGCGACATCTGTCACACGACCGGGGAAGTAGGCGGCCAGCGACTGAGCCGGTTCGTAGAACGACCGCAGGTCGCCGTAGCGCACAGCGAATGGGCCGGGCAGGTCTGGCGGGGTCTCGGGGATGGGTAGGAACTCGAATCGCCCGTCGGGAAACACTGGCCCGGCGAACCCGTGGGAAGCGTTTGCCCCCACGTTGGCGAGGTAGACGCTGCCCGTGTTGGTACTGGCGTTCATGCTTGCGCTGCCTCTATTTCTGGGCCTCTTCAATTTCTGCTCGGGCCTCTGGGTCGCGCTCACCTGACGCGGCGTCCTGCAGGGCGCGTTCGGCTACGGGGCCGCCTATGCGACCGAGCGCCCAGGCGGCGTGGCCGCGCAACATGGGTTCTTCAGCGTGCCTCAGCACACGTGCCAGCGCTGGCACGGCCGACGGGTCACCGATATTGCCCAGGGCGACGCAGACGTTGCGCTGCAGACCGACCCGCTTGGCCCGCCGAATGGGGCTGCCGCGAAACCGCTCGATGAAGGCTTCGTCGGTGAGTTCGAGCAGGGGCAACAGGGCCGGGGCCGCGAAGTCGTGGCGCTGGGTGAACTGGGGCTCAAGGACGCCGACGGCCTTTCGGTTCACCGGGCAAACGTCCTGGCAGATGTCACAGCCGAAGACCCAATCGCCGATTTGGGGGCGCATGGCCTTTGGGATTGCTCCCCGCAGTTCTATGGTGAGGAACGAGATGCACTTTGTGTTGTCGACCACGTACGGGGCGACGATGGCACCGGTGGGGCAGTCGTCTATGCAGGCGGTGCAGGACCCGCAGGTTTTTTTTAGCGGGGCGTCCGGTCGCAGGTCGATGTCGGTGACGACCTGGGAGAGAAAGACCCAGGAGCCGTGGGATGGGGTGAGTACGTTGGTGCTCTTGCCAAACCAGCCGATGCCTGCCCTCTCTGCGGCCGCGCGGTCGTTCATGGGGCCGTCGTCTACGAAGACGCGCGTCGCAACGGGCCTACCGGCGAGGTCGGGCAATTCGGCCACGAAGGCTTTTAGACGTCGCTTGATTACCTTGTGGTAATCCTCGCCCCAGGCGTATCGCGCCACTTTCCCAGTCAACTGGCGACTAGGAGTCGGCGAACCGGTATTGTAACTGACCGCCAGCGACACGACGGACCGGGCACCGGGCAAAAGTTCGGACGGGCGGTTGGCCTTGCGCACGCGCTCCTCGGTGTACCAGGCCAGGCCGTCCATCAGGCCGTCGCGAACGCGCTGAAGTGCGGCCTGCTCGTCTCGCAGGAACGGCTCGGCGGTGGTGATGCCGACCAGGTCGAACCCGACCGAACGTCCCAACTGTTTTATTTTTGACTCAAGGTTCGTCATGGGTATCTGGTCAGTCGATTCTACGCCCTTGACCGGCCAGAGGACCGGTCTGCTAGGCGGCATGTTGACCGGGGTTCTCGCCCAGGAATATGCTTGAACCTCATACCATTTTTCCCTTCCAAAACAACAACTAAACACCACCACATTTAGGGGGTACCAGATGGCCGTTCCTCAGTTGAAGGAGCTTACCCGAGCCTACGGGTTCGACGAAGTTGCGATTGTTCCTGGCGACGTGACCATTAACCCCGAACAGGCCAACACCCAGTTCTCCGTTGACGGCCAGACGTTCAAGATACCCATAATCGCCTCGGCCATGGACGCCATTGTTTCGCCGGAGTTCGCCGGCCACATGGAAAAGGCCGGTGGCCTGGCAGTAATGAACCTGGAAGGGGTGCAGACCCGGTACGAGGACCCGGCCGAGCCGCTGGCCCACATGGCGGCGGCCTCGGACGAGGACGTCACGGCGATTATGCAGGAGGCGTACTCGCAGCCCATCCAGGACAACCTGATTGGTCAGCGAGTGGAGGATGTGAAGCGTACGGGCGCCCGATGCGCGGTGTCGGTCACCCCGGCCCATACCAAGCGCATGGCGGCGGTCGCGGTGGAGGCCGGGGCCGACCTGATTTTCGTACAGTCCACCGTCACCACCGCCCGACACGCTTCCAAGTCCAAACGTGGCCTCATCTTCTCTGAACTGCTTGAAATGGTCGATGTACCCGTGGTCGTCGGCAACTGCGTGGGCTACGACGTGGCGCTGGAACTAATGGACACCGGCATAGCCGGAATACTGGTCGGTGTGGGGCCGGGAGCGGCCTGCACGACTCGCGAGGTGACCGGCGTCGGCGTACCCCAGGTGTCGGCGACGATCAATGTGGCGGCAGCGAGGAACGAGTACCTTAAGCGCACCGGGCGCTACGTACCGGTCATCACCGATGGGGGCATCCGCACCGGCGGCGACGTGTGCAAGGCCCTCGTCAGCGGGGCCGACGCGGTAATGATCGGGACGCCGCTCGCCCAGGCCGAGGAAGCGCCGGGCCAGGGCTACAACTGGGGCATGGCCGCGCCGCACCCGTCTCTGCCGAGGGGAACGCGGGTCAACGTTGGTGTGAAGGGCCCGCTTAAGAAGATTTTGTTCGGTCCCACGTCACTCACCAATGGTACTCAGAATTTAGTTGGCGCCATCGAGATTTGCATGGGCATGGTGGGCGCCTACAACATTCAGGAAATGCACAACGCCCAGATGGTGGTGGCCCCTTCGATTAAGACCGAGGGCAAGCACTTCCAGCGCGGCGGGAGCTAGTCGTCCCAGAGGGCCGGGTTCCCCCCGGCCCGCTAGATCGACAGCCGTCCTCGTAGGACGGTCACCGAGCGCCCGCCGACCTGCACCCGGGTTGGAGCGCCACTGGCCACGTCGACGGTCACGTCGATTCGGCTTGGGCGTCCGATTTCGGTGCCCTGGGACACGGTGAAGTTCGCCTGCCCGTCGCGCACGTTCAGCATGCCCTCGTCGGCAAGGTACGCGCCCAGGGCACCGGCCGCGCTGCCGGTGGCGGGGTCTTCCAATATTCCCAATATGGGGCTGAAGAAGCGCACTCTCGCGGCAACCGGGCTCTCTTGCACGAACGCACTTATCCCGGTTACTTCGAGTTGCCGCTCTATCGCCGCCAGGGCCGACAGGTCGGGCGCCAGCGACGAAAGTGTCGCGACATCTGACAGAGCCACCATCAACTGGCGCAGCCCGGTGGACGACACTCTTGGCACGGGGCCCATATCACCAGGGCCCGATGGCGCGATGGCACTGGCGGCACAGCCCAGAGCGGCGGCGAGGCGGTCCGGATCGTCGAACCGGTCGAACAGTCGGGGCTCGCCCTGGATCATGGTGATTAGAGGGCCGGTTTCGGTCGGCAAGATGGTTATGGGCAGGACGCCGATGCCGGTTTCTTGCCGCACCGTCAGGCCATCACCGATGTCCCCCAGGCGGCCCTCCTCCAGCAGCGTGAGAACTGTTCCCACGCTGGGGTGCCCGGCTATGGGTAGTTCCAGGTTAGGGGTAAATATCCTGATCTTGTAGTCGGCTTCTGGCGCTATTGGCTGCAATACGAAGGCCGTTTCGGATAGGTTCGTTTCGGCCGCCACCGCCTGCATGGTTTCGCCATCGAGTTCGTCGGCGTCCAGCACCACGGCCAGCGCGTTGCCCGCCAGCGGCCTGTCGGTGAACACGTCTACCTGGCGAAAGTCGAGGACGGGCATTAGCTACTCTCCGTTGATCGGCCCGATACGGGCCCGATTTCCAGGACGCGGGCAAGCCCCAACAGGTCCGAGTGGATGCTTACTAGGGTGTCAGGAAAGGCCGCTGCGGCTAGCCGCTGTGCTTCGGCGGCGCTGTCTGAGTAGATTTCGATGAGCAGCCTGCCGCCATCCGCCAGTAGCCCGACAGATTGCGCCAGCAGCTCTCTAGTCGGGTCGAGACCGTCGGGGCCGCCGTCCAGGGCCATATGAGGTTCGGCACGGACCTCAGGAGACAGCGTGGCTATTACGTCTGTGGGTATGTACGGCGGGTTGGACACGATCACATCCCAGCGCGGTGTATCGCCGACGAACGGGCTCAGCAGGTCGCCTCGGTGCAGCGTCACACGGCCAGCGAGGCCATGGGCATCGCGATTCCGGGTGGCCACGGTCAGGGCATCGTCACTGGCATCAACCGAGTGGACATCTGCGTCGGGCACTTGTGCCGCTATTGCCAGGGCAACGCACCCGGTGCCGGTGCCGACGTCGAGGACTCTTGGTGTTTTCGTGTCGTCCAATCGCTGTATGGCGAGATCGACGAGCAGTTCGGTCTCTTGCCTGGGCACCAGTACGTCGGGGGTTACGAGGAAGTCCATGCCGTAGAACTCTCGCTTGCCGGTGATGT
Source organism: Dehalococcoidia bacterium (assembly GCA_963579815.1). Lineage (GTDB taxonomy): Bacteria > Chloroflexota > Dehalococcoidia > Lucifugimonadales > UBA2962 > CAUZIR01. Next base: position 4,234 of record CAUZIR010000022.1, on the reverse strand, counting down.
ACGCCAGGGGTTCCCGCCCCTCTCGCCGGACGAGCAAAGCGTCGAAACGGCCAGAGGACTCGACAGGCACGGGATCGCGCAGATTGGCGTAGAAGGCGACCCGGTCTATGCCGAGGGCGTGGCGCAGGAGCACTTCGGCCTCCAGGGAGGCGTCGGGGATGTCGGCGCGAACGAGGCGGTCTCTCGCCGACGCCCAGACCTGGTGCAAAATCGCCGGGGCCGCCATGTTCAATGGGTATGCGCTCAGCGAGCCTGTTTTGGTCCAGGCAAGCCTGGTTAAATACCGGCGGCTTCGAGCTTGAGTGTTTGTTCGCGCTCGACGAGTGAGTTGATGAACGGCTGTATGTCGCCGTCCATGACTTCGTCGAGGTTGAACTGGGACAGGCCTGTGCGGTGGTCGGTCACCCGGCTCTGAGGGAAGTTATAGGTACGCACCCGCTCGGAACGGTCGCCCGATCCGACCTGGCTCTTGCGCTCTTCGCTGATTTCCCGATGCTGACGCTCGACCTCGCGGGCGTACAGCCTGGCGCGGAGGACGGCCATCGCCTTTTCTTTGTTTTTATGCTGGGAGCGTTCGTCCTGGCAGATGGCCACGAGCCCGGAAGGCTTGTGGGTTATGCGAATGGCGGTCGCGACTTTCTGCACGTTCTGCCCGCCGTGACCGCTGGCGTGGAAGATGTCGATCTGTATCTCCTCCGCCTTCATTTCTACGTCTACTTCTTCAGCTTCGGGAAGTACTGCGACGGTGGCAGCAGACGTGTGAATGCGACCGCTCGACTCGGTGACGGGGATTCGCTGGACCCGGTGCCCGCCGCTCTCGTGCTTGAGGGAGCTGTATGCTCCGTTTCCCAGGATTTTGACGATGATTTCCTTGATACCGCCCGGCGAAGACTCGCTCGTGGACATGACCTCCAGGCCCCAGCCCATGCGCTGGGAGTAACGGGTGTAGAGGCGATACAGGTCGGCGGCGAACAGGGCGGCTTCTTCGCCACCTGTACCGGCTCGGATTTCCATCATGACGTTCTTGGAGTCGTTGGGGTCCTTGGGAAGAAGTGCGACCTTCAGGCTTTCTTCCAGTTCGGTTTTACGCGTGTCGAGTTCGGCCAACTCGGAGCGGGCCATGTCGATCATCTCTTTGTCCGACTCGTCGCGGACCATGGCCTGCATTTCAGCGGTCTCGCTGATTACACGCCTGTAGCCGGTGGCCAGTTCGGCCAGCGGCTTGAGTGTCGCGTGCTCTCTGAGCAGACCCTGGGACCGGCGGAAGTCGGCCGATATTTCGGGGTCGGCGAGCAGGTTTTCAATCTCGGCGAACCGCTCCAGTAGCGAGGCCAGTTTATCCTGCATGGTTAGCCTTTCGAAGCGTCCCGGTTATGGTTTGCACGGTGCCTTCAAATAGCCAGGAGGCCAGCTCTTCGCGCGGAACGCTCCGCTGTTCGCCAGCGGACAGGTCGCGAAGCGTGGCCACACCGTCTCTCAGTTCATCGTCGCCGAGTATTACGGCGTGGCTGGCGCCCACCGAGGTGGCGTATCGTAGCTGGCTCTTGAGCCCACGAGCGGGGGCGACGAGTGCCGGGATGCTGTCTCGGCGCAGGTCGGAAGCCAGGGTAACGGACGCCGCGCGCGCGCTGTCGCCCATGTGCGCCACGACGACCTTTAGCGCCTGACCCGGGGCGTCGGCGTCAGGCAGGCTGGCGACAACGCGCTCGATGCCCATGCCGAAGCCCATGCCCGGCGTTGGCTTACCTCCAAGCTGTTCGATGAGGCCGTCGTAGCGGCCGCCACCGATTATGGTGCTCTGGCTGCCAGCCCCCGGCGGAACTATCTCAAAGACGGTGCGGGTGTAGTAGTCGAACCCTCGCACGAGCGAGTGGTCGACCTGGTACGGGATACCGAGCGCGTCTAGATGGGCCAGCAGCGCGGCCCAGTGCTCAGCGGCATCGGCCCCGAGATGGTCGACCGATCGTGGAGCGGCGGCCGTTATTTCGGCCATGCGAGGGTCTTTTGAATCCAAGACTCTCAGCGGATTCGTCTCTACCCTGTCGCGGATTTCTTCGGGAATTGCGTCTATGCAGCTGCGGAAGTACGCCTGCAGTTCGGACACGAACGCGGGCCGGTTTTCCATGTCCCCCATGGTGTTTATAAGTAGCCGCAAGTCGGGTATGCCGAGACCCCTGAGCAGGCTCCATGCCACGTCTATGACCTCGGCGTCGACCTCCGGCTCGGTGCTGCCTATTACCTCGACGCCGAACTGGTGGTGCTGGCGATATCTCCCGGCCTGGGGACGCTCGTAGCGAAAGACCGGGCAGAAGTAAAAGAGCCGAACCGGCTGCGGCAGGTTGTGCATGCCGTGCTCTAAATAGGCCCGGCACACCGGTGCCGTGCCCTCGGCGCGCAGCGTGAGCGGGTCGCCGCCCCGGTCGTCGAAGGTGTAGGTCTCTTTCTCGACGACGTCGGTGGCTTCACCGATGCCCCGGACGAACAGCCTGGCGTCCTCGAACAAGGGGGTGTCGATGCGACCGTAGCCGAACCGCTCGGCAGTCTCGCGGGCGGCGTCGGTGACCCGGCTCCATTGGGCCTGGTCTTGTGGCAGACGGTCGGATGTACCCCTGGGGGCCTGAAATTTCATAAGTAAGTCGAAAATCGGGAATCGCGCCCGAACGCCAATCGGACCCGAACTGGCCGAACAGGGGGAACGGGCATCTAAATGGTACGCGGAGTTGGGTTCCTCTAGGAGCCTCTCGGACCCTGGAGGTCGGATGAAACAGTCCCGTAGGCCACCCCAACGGTCTCTCCGGCAGTTGGGTAAGGGACAGGAACGATATTAACACAGCATTTCGAGGCGAAATGACTCCGAGGCCGGCTTTCCACGCTACAGGTATAATTGAGGTTAATACGATGGTTGAAGCCCTAATAAAGAAGGCCCGAAAGTACCTGCCTGAGGACCGGCTGGCGCTTTTGATGGACGCCTACCAGTTCGCGGACGAGGCCCACAGCGGCCAGACGCGCCTGTCCGGCGAGCCTTACATTGAGCACCCGCTGCAGACGGCGATTTTCCTGGCTGAGTTGCGGCTCGACCCGAACACGTTGGCCGCCGCACTCCTACACGACGTTATGGAGGACTGCGACGTTCCCTACGACGTCTTGCAAGATCGATTTGGGGACGAGGTCGCCAAGCTGGTGGACGGTGTCACCAAGCTGACCAAAAACGAGGCCCTGGCTGAAAGGCGCGCATCTGTCGTCGCCGATCTCGCGGCCGACACCGAACTGCTTACGAATAGGACAGCCAGCCCCGAGACCTCGGTCAACGGCAGCGAGTCGTCCGCCGACCCCTCCGACCCCACTGGCTCGGTCGACACGGGCCTGTCTGAAAAGGAACAGGCACGGGTCGAGAGCCTGCGCAAGATGCTCATGTCGATGGCCGAGGACATCCGCGTGGTCCTGATAAAGCTCTCCGACAGGCTGCACAACATGCGCACCCTCAAGGCCCACAACAAGGCCAGGCGGGTAGCGATTGCGCAGGAGACGCTGGATATTTACGCCCCCCTGGCCCACCGACTGGGTATCTGGGAGATTAAGTGGCGGCTGGAAGACCTGGCGTTCCAGCACCTGAACCCGCCCGTCTACAAAGAAATCTCCAAGATGCTGCGCTCAAAGCGTACCGAGCGCGAAGAGTACATTGACCGCGTGCGGAAAACTCTATCCAAAGCGCTTGAGGAAGCCGGGATTGAGGCGGAGGTCACGGGGCGACCGAAGCACATCTATTCCATTTATAAGAAGGCCCAGAAGTACGAGGCCCAGAACATGTCGATGGGCGACATATACGACCTGTTCGCCCTGCGGGTCTACGTGCGTGAGCTACCCGACTGCTACGCGGCGCTGGGCGTCGTTCATGCGCTGTGGCGCCCCCTGCCAAACCAGTTCGACGACTACATTGCCAACGCCAAGGACAACCTGTACCAGTCCCTGCACACCACCGTGCTTTGCGAGGGGGCGTCGCCTGTAGAGATACAGATACGCACCAACGAAATGCACGAGGTGGCGGAGTACGGGGTAGCCGCTCACTGGCTCTATAAAGAGGGCCGAGCGGCTGACGCCCAGTTCGAAAAGAAGATGACGTGGCTGCGCCAGTTGCTGGACTGGCAGCGTGACGTGAGCGGTGCCGAAGAGTACGTCGAGTCGTTCAAAACCGACATTTTCGACAGCCAGGTTTACGTTTACACGCCGAAGGGTG
>CAUZIR010000021.1:0-12518 GCA_963579815.1 Dehalococcoidia bacterium | reverse complement strand
TGCTGGTGCAGTACCTCGTGCCCGCCGACGTCTCGGCAGTCGCGTTCAGCGCCGACCCGGTCACCGGCGACCGGTCGCAGGTGGTCATCAACGCCAACTGGGGCCTGGGGGAAAGTGTGGCATCGGGCACCGTAACTCCCGACACGTTTACCGTGAGCAAAACTGACATGGAACTGTCTGGCACCCCGGTGTGGGACAGGACGGTGTCGGACAAGGCGAGCATGACCGTCCCGGTGCCCGGCGGCGTAAAAGAGGTAAACGTACCGAAAATGATGCGGTCAATGCCGTGCCTGGACGAGGGCAAGGCGACCGAGATAGGCCAACTCGCAGTGGCTTTAGAACAACACATGGGCTACGCGGTGGATGTGGAGTGCGCGTTCATGGGAGACGTGCTCTACCTGCTCCAGTGCAGGCCCGTAACAACGTTGGCCTGAAGAAAACTGGGGGCCTGGAGAAGATGAAGATGAATTGGAAGAGGCGATAGCTATGGACGCCACGCAAACAGCCGGGGGCCCGTCGCCGCCGCTGCCAATACCCGACAATTTCCCGGTCACCTGGGAGAGCCCGACCGACGAAATGGCCTTCTGGCACATCGACCCGATCCACTTCCCAACCACCGTCACCCCGGCGATGGAGATCTTCGGCGACGCCTTTACCAAGGGACTCGACAGGTCGTTCGCGGCCTACGAGATGCCCATCAGGCTCCAGTACAGGCGAATAAACACGTACTTCTACACGGGCAACTCCCTGCCGGTGCCCCCGGACCAGCTGGAGGCCCAGGGCGCCAAGGCGGAGGCTCGCCTGAAAGAGGGCGTCGCGGCGTTCCCCGACCGGTGGGAGAACGAATGGCTCCCCGAGGTGAAAGAGCACCTCGCGTTTTGGGACGAGTTCGATCTTGACGGCGCTTCTCCCGATGCCCTCGCCGAGCACTTCGACCAGACCCGCGTGCGGCTCGCCAGGCTTTGGGACATCCACTTCCTGCTTGAGGTCCCGGCCATACTCTCCATGAGCCTCTTCGATGAGGTCTTCAAGGACCTGCTTGGTGAGGAGGACACGCTGGCCTCATACAAGCTGCTGCAGGGCCAGGGCAACAAGACCGTGGACGGCGGACACGGCCTGTGGAGCCTGAGCAAAAAGGCGCTGGAGTCCGAGGAGTTGCGGTCGGCGATTACCGATAATCCTAGTGAGGGAGTCCTCCCGGCGCTGTCGGCCACGGCGGAGGGAAGCGAGTTTGCGGACGAATTCAGACGGTACCTGGCGGAGTGGGGACAGCGGACCGATGTGTTCTGCGAGCTTGGCTCCCCGAGCTGGGAGGAGGACCCCTCCACACCCCTGACCAACCTGAAGGACTTCATGGCTCAACCCGACCGCGACCCCGAGGCCGAGCTCAGCCTGTTGGCGGTGGAGCGCGAGAAGTCCGTCGCCGACGCCCGCGAAAGGCTGGCCGGATACCCAGAGGAGGCGCGAAACCAGTTCGAGTTCCTGCTCGCGCGTGCCCAATCGGGCACGAAACTGCACGAAGACCACAACTACTGGATTGACCAGATGTCCTCCAACAAGGTCCGCCAGATGGTTCTCGGCGTAGGCCGTCGCCTCGCGGCTGCGGGCTCCGTGGACAGCGCCAACGACGTCGCTTACCTGACACCCAATGAGATTCGCGAAGCGGCTCTCTCCAATGGCACCGGAGACAGGCGGACGACCGTCACTGAGCGCAAGGCAGAGATGGAACACTTCGGTGCAATCCAGCCTCCCCCCATCGGTACGCCGCCTCCCGAAGGCGAGCCGACCGACCCCATGGGCATCGCGATGATGAAATTCTTCGGTGCCCGCCCCAAAACGTCGGACAGTGCCGACGTGGTCAGCGGGAACGCCGGCTCGCCCGGCAAGGTAACCGGTACGGCGCGCATAATCCGTACTCTGGCAGACGCCGACAGGCTGGGCCAGGGCGACATTTTGGTGACCACGACAACCATGCCCGCGTGGACGCCGCTGTTCGGCACAGCGGCTGCGGTCGTCACCGACGCCGGGGGCGTGCTCAGCCACTGCGCCATCGTCGCTCGCGAGTACGGCATTCCCGCCGTAGTCGGCACCGGTAATGGGACCACGGTCGTCAAGGACGGTCAGGCCGTCGAGGTGGACGGAAGCGCCGGCGAGGTCCGGATCCTCGCCTAACCAGGCTGACGCCGTAGAGCCCACGCAACCCGCCCAGGGGAGCGTCACGTCAGTGCGATTGGTGACCATCACCGTCGCGCTGGGGACGGTGCTCGCCCCGCTCAACTCCACCATGATCGCCGTGGCGCTGCCCGGCATCATGGACGATTTCGACCGCAGTGTCGCCAGCGCTGGCTGGCTCATAACCGGCTACCTCATCATCATGGCGTCCTTGCAGCCGGTCACCGGCAAAATCGGCGACCGGTTCGGCCGCCGGCCACTGGTCATAGGCGGCCTGGCGGCGTTCGCCGTCGCGTCAGTGGCGGCATCGTTCGCCCCCAACCTGTGGTGGTTGCTGGCATTTCGCATGATGCAGGCCGTCTCGGGGGCGATCATCCTGCCCAACGGTGCCGCCCTCATGCGGCAGGTGGTTCCCGAGGCCAACCGGGGCCGCGAGTTCGGCATCATGGGCGCGGCAGTCGGCACGGCGGCGGCATTCGGCCCGGCAATTGGCGGAGTCCTCGCCGAGTTCGCAGGCTGGCAGGCCATTTTCTACGTCAACGCCATCGTCATCGCCCCGGCTCTGTATCTCGCCATCACCAAGCTGCCGAGGACCCGGCCGCAGCACTCCAGCGCTGGCTTCGATTTCGGGGCGGTGGCGATGCTGCCAATCATGCTGGTCGCCCTGGTGTTGGCCGTCCAGGGCATAGGGGACAGCACGACCCTGGTGATACGGGCCGCCCTGGGCGCGGTAGCAGCGGGCGTGCTGGTCACCTTCGTCTTTTATGAGTTACGCAACTCCGACCCGGTCATCCAGCCCAGGTTCTTCAAAATCAGGGCCTTTGCCGCTGCCAACTCGGGCGTCGGCCTGGGCAACATGGCCATGTACACGCTGCTCATCTCCGTGCCGCTGTTAATGGCTGCACGCTACGGTGACTCGCTACTCGACTCCGGGCTAATTCTCATCTCCCTGTCGGTCGCTTCAATACTTGTCGCCCCGTTCGGAGGACGGCTGTCAGACCGTTTCGGACGCCGTATCCCAACAGTAGCGGGGCACCTGTCCATGGCAATCGGGGCGCTGCCCATCGCAATCATCGGCGGCGACGTGTCCATCGTTGTGCTGGTCATCAGCCTGGCGTTCGTCGGCGTGGGCCTCGGTCTATCGGGAGCCAGCATCCAGGCAACGGCGGTAGAGTCCATCCCTGCCAGGCACGCCGGGTCGGCTTCGGGGACGCTATCGACCAGCCGGTACCTGGGCAGCATTACCGGCGCCGCCATTTTGGCCGGACTTCTTGGGGCCGACAGGGGCAACATCGCGGGCCTCGACACCGTGTTCTACGTGGTTTTTGCTGCGGCCCTGGCGGCCGTGGTTAGCAGCTTTTTCATGCGGGCCCGACCAGCCCGTTCAAGCTCGGAGATATAATGGCCGCCAAATTGAACTGGCCCAACCCGTACTGACCCGACTAGTACTGATCTAGGGTTACCAAGAGGGAGCTATTCGTGCCCACCAACGTCTCGTTCCATAACCTCAACCCTGTCTCTTTCCTGGACCGCAGCGCCATGGTCTTTCCCAACAAGACTGCGGTGGTCTACAAAGACGTGCAGTACACCTACGCCGAGTTCGATGAACGGGTAAACCGCCTGGCCGGTGCGCTCAAGGTGGCCGGTGTGAAAAAGGGAGACAGGGTCGGGTTCCTGTGCCCCAACATCCCCCCCATGCTGGAGGGCCACTACGGGCCCATGCGTATCGGCGCGGTGCTGGTGGCCATCAACTTCCGCCTCTCAGCCCGCGAAGTCACCTACATCCTCAACCACTCCGGTGCCAAAGTGCTCGTCTTCGATTCGGAGTACGCCCAACAAGTACGCGACATGAAGCCCGACCTGGAGACGGTCGAGACCTTCGTCCAGGTGGTAGACGAAGAGCCCCGAGCCGAGGACATCCTAGGCCCAGACTACGAGTCATTCCTCGCTGGTGCGCCCCCAGGCGTTCACAGGGACGAGCTCGACTCTGAATTGGACACGGTGGCGATCAACTACACGTCCGGCACCACCGGCCTGCCAAAAGGCGTCGAGTACCACGCCCGCGGTGCGTATCTGAACGGCCTGGGCGAGACCCTGGAAATGAGCCTGAACTGGCGCAGCGTCTACCTGTGGACCCTGCCCATGTTCCACTGCAACGGCTGGTGCTACACCTGGGGTGTCACCGCCGTCGGGGGAACGCACGTGTGTTTGCGCAAGGTTGAGCCCGAGGCTATATTCAGACTTGTTAAGGACGAGAGCGTCACCCACATGTGCGGCGCGCCCACCGTGCTCACCGGCATGTACGCGTCACCGGCCGCCGAGGGGCAGGACCTTTCCGGGCTGACCATCATGACCGGCGGTGCGCCGCCCGCGCCGCAGGTCATCCGCACCATCGAGGGCATGGGGGCCTTCATCCACCACATCTACGGCCTCACTGAGACCTACGGCCCCCACACCATCTACGCCATCCAGCCGGGCTGGGAGTCGCTGCCGGTGGCCGAGCGCGCCCGTCTGAAGGCCCGGCAAGGCGTTCCCCTCATCGTCGCCCAGACCGGCCTGAGAGTTGTGGACGAGAACATGGCCGACGTGCCCCGCGACGGCGCGAGCATGGGCGAGGTGGTTATGCAGGGCAACAACGTAGCAACCGGCTACTACAACAACCCCGAGGCCACCGCCGAGTCGTTCAGGGGCGGGTGGTTCCACTCCGGTGACCTGGCCGTGTGGCACCCCGACGGCTACATAGAATTGCAGGACCGCGCCAAGGACATCATCATTTCCGGCGGCGAGAACATCTCCAGCCAGCAGGTTGAAAAAGTAATCATGGAGCACCCCGGCGTCCTGGAAGTCAGCGTCGTGGGCGTGCCCGACGAACAGTGGGGAGAGGTGCCCAAGGCGTTCGTGGTTGTCCGCGCGGGCGAGGAGCTGGACGGGGCCGAATTGATCGAGTTTTGCCGTGAGCGCATCGCCCACTTCAAGGCGCCAAAGCATGTAGAGTTCGGCGACCTGCCCAAGACGGCCACCGGCAAAATTCAGAAGTTCGTGCTACGCGAGCGCGAGTGGCAGGGCGTCAACAAGCGAATAAATTAGGGGCCAGCCAGCCGGGCTCGACTTCGTCGAGGCTCTATTTTCCGAGCAAATCGCTACGCGATTTTTCTTGTGTCGGCCGGGCAGATACTTATTTGAAGAAGCCCTTTATGCGGTCGGTCAGCGATCGGCTGCCTCCGCGGACGCTCTTGTCCCAGGCCACTTCGGCCGACCCGGACCGCTTCAGGTCTTTGACCCGTTTGCGCATCAGTTCCAGGACCTGCTTTTCCTCGCCGGGGTCCAGCCAGAATCCGTGCTCGTCCGGGCAAAAGTCTATGGGCAGGTTGTAGGCCCGGTAGTTGAAGGTCGTCATCTTCTTGCCGCACTTGACGCAGGCGATGTCGCTATCGCGCTTGGCGTACATGCGCATGCCCTTGCCCGGGCCGTCGAACGCCTGGTCTTCCAGGTCGTCCAGTTCGTGGTGGTCGAGCCACCTGCCCTTGCAAGTCGGGCACTCATCAACCTCTATGCCCTTGTAGTTCTTAACCTCAAGGGCGGCGTTATCTCTGGGACAGTTCATAGGACTCCTCGTTGCCTGAATCTACGTTAGCACGAGGTGTCCGGATGGAGGCTGTATGCAATTCAGGGGCCGCCTAGACGCCGCCGCGAGTCTCCATGGCCTTCGCAACCGTGTTGACCGCAAGCAGCATCGCCCCAGCGCGCATGTCGGTCCCGTGTTTTTGGGATATCTCCTGCACCTGTTCGTAGCTGCGGGTGAGAATCTTCTCCATCCGGGTCGTCACCTCACTTAGCTCCCACCCGTAGCCCTGCACGTTCTGCACCCACTCGAAGTACGACACCACCACGCCGCCGGCATTCGCCAAAATGTCCGGGACTACGAGGGTGCCCTTGTCCATAAGTATCGGGTCGGCCTCCTGCGTTGTCGGCCCGTTGGCACCCTCGACGATCACCTTTGCGCTGATCGCGTCGGCGTTGCCCTCGTTTATCTGCCCCTCTAGCGCGGCGGGCACGAGAATGTCCAGGTCCAATGCGGGGACGTCCTCCGGCGAAATAGCGTCGCCGTTCGGGTAGTCCTTGAACGAGCGGTTGCGCTGCTTGTATTCGAGCAGGCCGTCGGCGTCCAGGCCGTGCGTCGAGTAGACGGCGCTGACGCTGTCAGAGACCGCCACCAGTCGCGCGCCCTCCCTGGCCAGCAGGTGAGCGGCCCAGTACCCGACGTTGCCATACCCCATGACGCCCACACGAGCCCCTTCGAGACTGAGGCCGATCTGGGCGGCTGCTTGCCGAGCCGCCACCATCACGCCCCGGCCCGTGGCTTCAGTGCGACCGACCGAGCCCCCCAGATGAAGGGGCTTGCCCGTAACGGTGGCGTAATTTGGGGCGCCCTGAGGCCCGGCGCTGAGTTCATCCATGAACCAGGCCATAATCTGCCCGTTGGTGTTCACGTCGGGCGCGGGAATGTCCTTGTCCGGGCCGATTATCGGTGCTATCTCCGCGGCGAATCGGCGAGTCAGTCGTTCCAATTCACCCTGCGACATGGTTTTGGGGTTGCAGGTTATGCCGCCTTTCGCTCCGCCGTAGGGGATGCCGGTGATCGCGCCCTTCCACGTCATCCACATAGCCAGGGCGCGGACCTCGTCCAACGACACGCCGGGGTGGTAGCGGAACCCGCCCTTGGCCGGTCCTCTGACCATGCTGTGTTGCACCCGGTGGCCGGTGAACACCTGTGTCTGCCCGTCGTCCATCCTCACTGGGAGGCTGACGGTCAGTTCCCGTCTCGGTTGGCGCATGCGAGCGTGCAACCCGGCATCGATGCCGAGGCGCTCGGCTGCGTCGTCTAGCTGGTGCAGGGCACGCCGGTAGACGGGCTCGTGCTCGGGTGTCTGTTCGGCTACTGGAGTGGGTACGGTTTTCGTGGCCATTGCTACCTCAGTTGGCATTAGGGGCGGATTAACGCTGCTTTCTAGGTAATCCGATGCGGCCAGACGCTAAACGGCCCATGCTCATGAACCGAGTCGGTGGATGATATTGGAGATGGTGCTGTCTCCCAGCCCCGGTGCCTGGGACTCCGCGAACACCTTGAGGTCCGACAGGGCCTGTGCCCGGTTGCCCAGTTTGAAGTGGACCAGGCCCCTGTCGCGCCGCTCTTCGGGCGAGGTCGGATGCATCGCCACCAGCATGTCTATGATGCGCACGGCCCGGTCGAAATCCTGGAACCGCAGGTGAATGCCCTTGAGATTGCGCAGCATCCGGGTGACAAAATCCCTGTTCGTGACCGGGGTCAGGTAGGCGTCGTCCCATTTGATCTCGCTTTGGCCCTGGCCCTTGCCCCGGCCCTGGGAAGGACCACTTACAGGCGCGTTGGCCATCATGCGATCAAAGAGCGCCTTCGCCTCCTCCCGGGAAATGAGAGTGCCACCGTGAAACGGGTCAATGTAGTGGTCGTCGATCCCGCTGTGGCCGACGAGAAAGTGACCCGGCATGCCTATTCCCACCAAAGGCATCCCGGCTCGGCGGCCCACTTCAATGTAAATCAGCGCAAGACTGATCGGAATACCAGAATGCCGATCGAGAACATCGTTTATATAGCTGTTGCGAGCGTCGTAGTAGTTGTCATGGTTGCCGGAGAAGCGCAGGTCATCGGCCAGCCACGTGCTGATGATGTTCATCCGGTGCAGCGCGCCCTCGTCGCCGTCATCCTCGATGCGCTGTCGGACCACCGCAGCCATGCCGTCGAGGGCCTCCAACTCCGACTCGCCCTCCAGGTCCGGGTACTCGGCCTGGGCTATGAACAGGGCGGCGACAGCCAGGTCGATGTCCTCGTCCGGCATGTGGCCCAGGCGCTCGAAGTCTGTGGTCCAGGACGGATCTCTGGTTATGCGGTCCATATTCTCTCGTCCGATGAACTAGTTTCCACGTCATCCATTAGATAAAGCGTCAGATGCCGAGACAGTCGGCGAACCCTTCTTTGAACGTTGGGAAGCGGTACTCGCCGCCCAGCAAACCGGCGGCGTACTGGCTCACGACGCTGCGCCCCTGTGGTGCGGCCGTGCGCCAGTCGCCGGGCACGGTGATTCCCAGCAAACCCTCAAGATGCCCGAACGTGTCACGATTGGAAGACGAGCGTTCGTCCACAGCATTTACGGTGCTGACGGGCAGGCCGACATCGGCCTTGCCGAAGGCGAGTATCAGCCTGCAAAGGTCGTGGACGTGTATCCGTGTAACCATTCGATTTCCGGCGCCAGCCCTGGCGAAATCGCCATCGCGAAAGCGGGTCGCGACACACCTGCCCGGGCCGTAGATGCCTCCACTCCTGAGTATTCGTGCTTCAGCGTAAGTAGCGGTGACTAGCTGTTCAAGCAGTAGGCGGTCCTTCGCACGATCAGAATCGGGACCGGCCGGTGTGCGCTCATCCTGCGTCGGCAGGTCGTCTTCGCGCTCTGCGGTGAAGTCTGACGAGTAGACCGACGTGGTCGAGATGTGCAAAAACACGGGCCAGTTGGGCCCCGTCATCAGTGGCTCTAGAACCGTCTGGTAAGGGAGAATTAGCTTCCCGTCGTGCTTCACCGTCGGCACCGTGTCCAATACCAAATCTACCGGTTCATCGCCCGGGGTTGACTCCGGGTCCATAACTGCGAGGCCGTCGGCCACCAGCCGCTCCGGGTCGCGAGCGAGGAACGTCACCTGCGCCTCGGGAAAGTTGCGGGCCAGGTACATGCCCGTGTAGCTGCCGCCCAGGCATAGAACTCTCAATTTCCCACTCCGCTGCCTATTCCGCCCTCGGCGGTCAGGCCCATTACTCGCATGGCATTCTCCTTGAACAGTAGGGGCAATACCTCTGGCCGCATCGGAATCGAATCGAAGTCGGCCAGCCACCGTTCCGGGGTTATGTACGGGTAGTCCGAACCGAACATCGCCTTCTCTCTTAGGCGGGTGTTAACCTCTCGCATCAGCGCCTCGGGTATGTAGCGGGGTAGCCAGCCCGACAGGTCGAGGTACACGTTCGGTTTGTGCAGCGCCACGGCGATCTGGTGCTCCACCCAGGGCCAGGACGGGTGTGCCAGTACGATTGTTAACCCTGGGAAATTGGCCGCCACCTCATCTGCCCAGGGAATGGGACAAGCCTGCTCCAGCGTCAGGCCCGCGCCGCCGGGCATGCCCGCGCCGGATGCTGCGAAGCCCGAATGGAAGATCACCGGCACACCGTGGGCGACGCAGGTCTCGTACAGGGGGAAGAAGCGGCGCTCGTTGGGGAAAAAGTTCTGCTGCACGGGGTGTAGCTTTAGCCCCGACAGCTTTAGTTCGCCCAGCGCCCGCTCCAACTCCGTCACTGCCGCATCGCCCTTGTGCGGGTCCACCGATGCGAGGCCGACGAACCTGCCCGGATGGGCCGCGACAATCCCGGACGTGTAGTCGTTGCCGTCCGGCTTATCACCAGTCGTCGTCTCCGAATCGACCGTCAGCAGCACGCCAATCGTGTCCAGGGCTTCATAGCGGGCCGCCATCGCCGCCACGTCCTCCAGGGGCTCTGGCACCTTGAAATACCGGCGCAGACTCTCCTCAATGGCCGACTCCGGCAACTCCGACCGTCGGGGAGGGTGGACGTGCATGTCGATGGCCCGCATTAGCCTATTGTCACACGTGTTTGACAGGCTATATACCCGGCGGTACGCTCCCCCGGCGAACCCTTGAGACCGGGTTTCACGAGGAGAACACAATGACTGCCTACGCACGCTACAAAGACCAGCTCGACATCGAGATGGCCAACATCCGCAAGTCAGGCCTCTACAAAGAGGAAAAAGTAATCACCTCCGCGCAGAACCCCGACGTCCATACGACCGAGGGCGACCTGGTCAACTTCTGCGCCAACAACTACCTCGGTCTGGCCAACTCGCCCGAGGTGGAAGAGGCGGCCATGACAGCCATGCGCACGCACGGCTTCGGCATGGCTTCGGTGCGCTTCATCTGCGGCACCCAGGACATCCACCTGGAGTTGGAGAAGCAGATAACCGGCTTCATGGGCACCGAGGACACGATTCTCTATACGTCCTGTTTCGACGCAAACGCTGGCCTGTTCGAAACCCTTCTGGGTCCACAGGACGCCATCATCTCCGACGCCCTCAACCACGCCTCCATCATCGACGGTGTGCGCCTGTGCAAGGCCACGCGCAAGGTCTACGCGCACTCCGACATGGCCGCTCTGGAAGAAAAGCTAAAAGAGACGGCAGACTCCCGCTTCCGCATGATCGCCACCGACGGCGTCTTTTCCATGCAGGGCGACCTCGCACTGCTGCCTGAAATTTGTGACCTGGCCGAGAAGTACGACGCCATGGTCATGGTGGACGACTCCCACGCCACCGGCTTCATCGGCCCGAACGGCCGGGGAACCGCCGAAGAGCTAGGGGTGATGGACCGCATCGATATCACCACCTCGACTATGGGCAAGACCATTGGCGGCGCTTCTGGCGGGTTCACCACCGGGAAGCGAGAGATCGTCGCGTTCCTGCGACAGCGCTCCCGGCCCTACCTGTTCTCCAACTCGCTGCCCCCGGCCATAGTGGGCGGGGCTTTTAAGGCTCTGCAAATTCTGCAAGACCGGCCGGAACTACGCGAGAAACTGCACGAGAACACCCGCTACTTCAGGGCGGGAATAGTGAAACTGGGATTCGACATCATCCCCGGACCGCACCCCATCGTGCCGGTCATGATCGGCGACGAAATAAAGAACGTGGCGCTGGCAAAAGCCGTGAACGAGCGCGGCATCTTCTGCGTCGGGTTCTCCTTCCCCGTAGTGCCCAGGGGCGAGGCGCGCATACGTTTGCAGATGTCTGCGGCTCACACGCGTGAGCAGCTCGACCGGGCGCTGGCGGCCTTCGAAGAGGCGGGCAAAGAGCAGGGGGTCATCTAACAATGAGCATCGACCCTAACGAGCTAGACGGCCGCGTCGCCATCGTCACAGGCGCAGGCCAGGGCATGGGCCGCGAGGTGGCGCAGCGTCTGGCGGCAGCCGGTGCATCGGTGGTCGTCAACGACGTGCGGCCCGAGGCCGTCGAGGCCGTGGCTGAGGCACTGCGCTCTGGTGGCGCAGAGGCCATAGGCGTTGCCGGGGACGTGACCAACAAAGCCGATGTGGAGGGCGTGGTCAGGGCCGCGCTCGACCGCTACGGGTGCGTAAACGTACTGGTCAACAACGCCGGTGTACTGCGGCCCACCAAAGTCATCGACATACCCGAAGACGAGTGGGACTGGGTCGTTGCGGTCAACCTCAAAGGCACCTTCCTGTGCTCCCAGGCCGTGCTCCCCGCCATGCGCGAGGCGGGTTGGGGACGCATCGTCAACTTCTCGTCCACTGCGGGCAAGAACATATCCACCGTCGGCGGCGCGCACTACACCTCTGCCAAGGCTGGGATTTTGGGCTTTACACGCCACCTGGCAAAAGAAGAGGCTGGTCATGGCATTACCGTGAACGCCGTCTGCCCCGGCCTCATCGACACCGAGATGGTGCGCAACATCATTGACGACGCCCGCGCCAGGGCCTACACCGACTCGTTCCCCATTTCGCGCATGGGACAGCCCGCAGAGGTGGCCGAACTGGTCGCCTTCCTCGCCTCCGACCGGGCCGCCTACATTACCGGCGCTTCTCTCGACATCAACGGCGGCGACCTCATGATCTAGTGGTCGTTCTGTTATATTGCCGCAACCCAGCTTGGAGGATCAGATGAACGCAGCCGAGATACGAGAACTCTTTCCCATAACCAAAAAGCGCGCCTACATGTTCTCCGGGGGCATCGCCCCCGTGTCAGTTAGGCACGACGCGGCCATGCAGGCGCACCTGGACTGGCTCCGCAACGACCCCGACGACATGTACGCCAACGGGCTGGACGCCGACGCATCCGACTGCCGCCGTATGTTCGCCCAGTTGATGGGCTGCGACGAGGGCGAGGTGGCCATCGTCGGTTCCACCGGCGAGGGTTCGTCGATAGCTATCGACCTCATCCCGCCGAGGCCCGGTGCTAACGTCGTCCTGGACGACTTCTCCTACCCCTCGTCGGTCTTCCCCTGGCACCTACCCCCGCACGAGGACGTGACCAAGCGCTTCGTGCATGCACGGGACGGCATCATGCATTTGGAAGACTTCGAAGCGGCCATCGACGAAAACACCCTCGCCGTTTGTGTCTCGCACGTCACCCCAATTGAGGGCTTCCGGCAGGACATAGCCGCGCTCGCCAAGATAGCCCATGCAAAGGGCGCGCTGCTCATAGTGGACGGGGCCCAGAGCGCCGGCGCCATGCACATAAACC
>CAUZIR010000020.1:0-12722 GCA_963579815.1 Dehalococcoidia bacterium | reverse complement strand
TTCACGTCGATGCTGAAAGGCCTAGTTATCGCCATGGATCGTAAGACCGGTGAAACTGTGTGGACCTACCAGGTTCCCGGTGGCATCAACGGGTGGCCTGCGATCGCAGGGAACATGATTTTGATCCCCGTCGGATTCGGAGATCCTCCTGTTCTCTTGGCCTTGAAGCTATCCGGTTAGCCTCGACTGGGCACGAGCGAGGAAGGCCTTGTCCTCCCGGTAGATTCAGGGCGGTAGCTCATAGGGACTAGGCACCCCTGAGCTAAGCGCGGAACCCCTCCCCAGCAGCCGTGCAGAACCGCTAGCCCCGCCGGGTAGCCGCGCTAGCTACGCAGAGGCCGCCGGTGGAGGCGGGTGCAGGGGGTAATTGGCGGCGTTTTGCGGAACTGCGCCGGTTGAACGAAAGGAGCGCGAGAGGGGGCTATGTGGCTGCTCGCGGGAAACTGGCCCTAATCCATGCGGGTAGAATGCGGCCATGCGCGGCGTCAGGTTGCTCCGCTCACGGGGTTCGCTCTAGGGTTCTTCGCGCAAGCGCTAATCGCTTCCCAATGAGTGTTGAGTCGGGCTCGGCTCCCCGTCCGGCCGTTTGATAGCATTCGGGCTTGTGAAATCCGACCAGTCGCAGCCTGCGCGAGCCTCTAAACGGAGAACCAACCTATGGAACCGATGCGCCTGAACCTGTCCCACGTTGGGGCCGCCGCCGAAGCGTGGGGGCTGGCCTTCCCTCCCGGTGGCAACGGGAACATCATCCCCCGCATGTGGGAAGTCCTATTGCGCCTCAAAATACGCCACGGCGAGGTCTACGCAACCTCGCCCGCCTTCGAGGGAGTCGCCGCGTGGCTGCGGCCCGGCCTCGTCTATCCGACCACGCTCCAGATCATCACCTCAGCCCCTTTGGACCTGGCGGTGTTCTTGTGGAGCGGAGGGAGAAGCGTAGTCGCCCAGTATCGCTTCCAGGAGGGAATGCAAAAGCGCAACGCGCCCATGCCCCACTGGCATCTCGGGCCCATCGCTGTCGTGCCCCATCACCAGGGCCAGGGCTTCGCGTCCAAGCTCATGCGCCCCATGCTGGCCCGCGCCGACGCCGAGGGCATGCCCGTCTACCTCGACGCCAACAACGACGTGCACATATCGCTATACGAACACTTCGGGTTCGAAGTACAAGAACGCCTCGACATGCCCGGCGGCGGCTTCTGGAACGCCTCCATGCTAAGAATGCCGCGCGCGTAGCTGGCCACCAGCCTCGCGGGGCACGAATCCGTTCGCTACGCTAGACTGCGCTTTGCACCTGTAAACTGGTCGAAGCGAGTCGAAACAGAACGGGTAATGCAGAACCCTGCGTAATGATCGGGACTCTCCTGACTCCGGGCCTGACCCCGGGCCCGGCCTCCAAATAGTGGTGCGCGCAGCCTAGTCGTTTTCGCGGCCATCGCCGCCGCCTTGGCCAGCATTCGCTTCCGTTAGCAGCCCTCTAGGCCCTAGGCCAAAAGGCGGACGCTACCCGGGGCCGGGTCGCAAGCGTTAGACTTGGTCGCTCAAGCCGTTAGGTATTTCAACAGGTGGAGGAGACGAAAATGGCTGTAACAGTAATCCTTGAACTTCCCGTCAAACCCGAGAACCGGGACGAAATGGTAAACGCACTGAAGGGCGCTCTGCCCGACACCAGGGCGTACGACGGCTGCATCAAAATCACCGCGTTTAACGACCAGGACAACACCAACACCATCGTCCTGTACGAAGAGTGGGAGACGCGCGGGCACCACGAGGCCTACATGAAGTTCCGCACCGAATCCGGCTTCATCGAGGCCATGGCGGGCATGCTCACCGGCGAGTCCAAGTTCATGTACCTCGACACTCTGGACGCATAGTGCCCCCCTCCGGTAAGTGCGCAAGGGGAAATAGGTAGACCACTAATGGACGGGAAACCCGGTTGGGTTTCCCGTCCATTTTGTTTGCGACCAAAAGAAAGAGAGGAACCAATGGCGGGCAGACTTTAAGGCAAAGTCGCAATTATCACCGGGGGCGGCTCCGGCATTGGTGGGGCGACCCGGGCGTGCAGGAGGCACGGCGACAAGTCCGGCAGCTGGGGAAGTGGTAGGGCCTTTCTTAGGTAGCTCGTACCTCCACAGGAAACCCCTTTACCGCCTCTTGAGCGCCCTCGCTGCCATGGCCCGCACCAAAGGCCTTAGCCACTCCAGCCGCCGTGCAGAACCCCTAGCTAGCGGTGGCGGCTTTAGCTGCCGGTTGAGCTAGGGCGGTCCGCCTTCGAGGTTCACCTTCCGAAAACTCGATTTGAGGCCCTCAAAAACGACTCCCTATAAGACAACGGTTCAAAATATGAACGAAAGGCCGAGTCGTTTAAAGGTTGATGAGTACTTGGACACCGAAGTTTCGTGGGAATCGACATAAGCCGAAGGTGGTCCAATCGCACGGCTTGGACCGCCGATCTGCTGATGCGATCAGCAATCAATCTTGAGTCCGGATTCGTGAGCACATAATTCTCGTAGTTTTATGACGATTTCATTCCTAAAGCACAGCGCTGGTGACCGGACTGCTTTGCAAGCAGGGGGTCAGGGGTTCGAATCCCCTCAGCTCCACCACTCCCCTGCCCCTCGGCCTATGCTGCGACACTCGCTTCCTTACGCCAGCCTGCAGGTCACCGTTGGCCTGTTCACTATCTTCGTTGTCACGCTGGTCTGTCTCGCTTGCTCGCAGTCCTCTAAAGACGGCCCTACTCCTCTTCTACCGTCGCCCCCTGACGATCGGGACGCCGGGGTCGTCGCTCTGGACGAGTTGCAGAGTTACTGCACCTCACTGACTACCGACGACAATCCTTATCTTGGCCCTGCCCTGAGGGACCGACTGTCGGGTGTCTACGAGCGCTCGCGACCGTCCGACCCTGCCTTACTGGGAGAGCTGGCGATTCTGCTTTCGACTGAACAGTTGCGGGCCGGTGACGCCGTGTCGGCGGTCGGGCTGTTGGAAGCGGCCCTTGCGGCGCAGCCGGACCCGGCAGGCCCTGTGGCCACGACGTTGCTGGACGCCCTGTCGCTGGCCTACCTGAAGATGGGCGAGCTATCGAACTGCACGACGGTGGACGGGCGTTATACCTGCGTCCTGCCGGTGGACGGCGGTGAGGGCCATTCGGATCGCCGGGGTTCCGAGGGGGCTATAAGAGTGCTGATCCGGCTCCTGGACATTGAGCCCGACAACCTGACGGCCCGCTGGCTGCTGAACGTGGCCCACATGACGCTGGGGACATATCCAGACGGCGTGCCCTCCGAGTTCCTGGCCGATCTTGAGCCCGACTCAGGGGCCGATTCGGAGACGGGCGGCATTGGCCGATTCGAGGAGATAGCGCCTTCGGCCGGTATTTACGACCTGACGCTGGCGGGAGGCGCAGTGGTGGACGACTTCGATAATGACGGGCTGCTGGACATAGTCGCCTCGTCCTGGCACCCGTGCGTGGGGCTTCAGTTCTACCGCAACGGGGGCGATGGCCGGTTCGTTAACGTCACCAGCGCCGCCGGGCTGACGGGTCAGCTGGGTGGCCTCAATATTGTGCAGGCCGACTACGACAATGACGGCTGGACCGATCTGCTCATTTTGCGAGGCGGCTGGCTCATTTCCGACGGGGAGATGCGGGTGTCGCTGCTACGCAACGAACAGGGAGTGTTCAGGGACGTGACGGCCGATGCAGGCCTGGCTGAACCCGCCAGGCCGGGTCAGGTCGGGGCCTGGGCCGACTACGACAACGACGGAGACCTTGACCTTTACCTGTGCAACGAAGCGGCTTCGGGCGACGTTAACCCTGATGGAGTGACGACTTGGGGTCCTTCGCCCAGCCAGCTAATGAGGAACCGGGGTAACGGGACTTTCGAGGACGTGGCTGAGGCGGCCGGGGTGCTGAACGAGCGGTACTGTAAGGGTGCAGCCTGGGGTGACTACGACGGCGATGGGCTGGCCGACCTGTATGTCTCTAACTTCGAGCAGCCCAATCGGCTATACAGGGCGGTAGGCGACGGCTCGTTCGTGGACGTGACTATTGAATTGGGCGTGCAAGAACCACACTCCAGCTTCGCGACGTGGTGGTGGGACTATGACAATGACGGCGACCTGGACATATACGTGGCCGGGTTTGACGATGACGTCCGTATCTATATCTCCGGCCTGTTCGGTGACGTTCGGGACCAGTCGGACGCGGCGGGCGTCGCCCGGCTGTTCCGCAACGACGGCTCCGGTGGCTTTGACGACGTGACGAGCGAGGTCGGGTTGGACGCCCCCGCGATGGTAATGGGCGCCGGGTTCGGAGACCTGGACGGGGACGGGTTCCAGGACATTGTTTTGGGAACCGGGTCGGTGGACTTCGACGCCCTCACGCCCAATCTGGCGTACCGAAGTGTCGGCGGTCAGAGCTTCGTTGATGTCAGTGTTGCTGCCGGACTGGGCCACCTGGGAAAGGGACACGGTGTCGCGTTCGGGGACCTGGACCGGGACGGCGACCAGGACGTTTTCGTGCAGATCGGCGGCTTCTACCCCGGCGACGCGTTCTCCGACGCGCTTTACCGCAACCCTAGTCACGGCAATGCCTGGGTGACGGTGTTACTGGAGGGCACGCGGTCGGCCCGTTCGGCGATTGGTGCCCTCATTGCAGTGGACATAGAGACGCCGGATGGCTCGGTGCGCACGGTCTACGCCCACGTTGGCACCGGTGGCAGCTTCGGAGGGTCGAGCCTGCAGCAGGAGATGGGCCTGGGCGACGCGAGCCGTATCGTCCGGTTGACGGTGACGTGGCCCGCGACGGGAACGGTCGAGACTTTCGCCGATGTTCCCATGAACGCCCACGTACGAATTGTCGAAAGCGAGGGGCGTTTCAGCGTGCTGGACCGGCCGCCGGTGCCGCTCGGGTCACGCCAATCACCCTGATCACTCAGGGGGGCGGCGTCCACTTCCCTACCTTAATGTGGTAAAACCTGCTGCTACTGTGGGCTTATGTGGGTTAAGCTAGCTAGCAGACACGATTCCCGTTGGCGCAACTGTCGCCTGCGCGGTACAAAAAGATGGCACGGATAGGTCGCAAGGCCACCCAAGCCTACAGCCCCGATACCCGAAGTTTCAGCCCAGAACTGGTTTTATAAGTACAGCTATGTCCCTCTCACCCCAGACCCAACTACGCAACGTGGCCATCATCGCCCACGTCGACCACGGTAAGACCACGTTGGTCGACGCCATGCTCCAGTACAGCCACGTGCTGGAGGAGAACAGGATTACCGGCAACCTGATCATGGACTCGAATCCGCAGGAGCGGGAGCGAGGCATCACTATCCTGGCCAAGAACACGGCCATCTCCTATGACGGCGTGACGCTGAACATCATCGACACCCCCGGCCACGCGGACTTTTCCGGCGAGGTCGAGCGCGTCGTGAACATGGCCGACGGCTGTTTGCTCGTCGTGGACGCCGTCGAAGGGCCCATGCCTCAGACGCGCTACGTACTCAAGACCGCACTCGCCAACGGGCTTAGGCCCGTCGTGGTGGTGAACAAGATTGACCGACCATCCGCCCGGTGCGCCGAAGTGGTGAGCGAGGTGCAGGACCTGTTCCTGGAGATTGCCACCGACGCCGACCAGTTGGACTTCCCGGTCCTTTACGCCTCGGCAAAAGCCGGGTACTCACTGAACGAACTGGACGATGATCCGACGGACATGGAACCTGTGTTCAGGGCTATTGTCGACCATATCCCTCCGCCGATGGCCGACCCGGACGGGGCCGCGCAGATGCTGGTGACGTCTCTGAGCCACGACGACCACCTCGGACAGATCGCCATTGGCAGGATCTTCAGGGGCAGCTTCCGTCGTGGAATGGCCCTTGCGCTGGTGGGCATGGACGGACCCAAACTCGGCTTCAAGGCCGAGCACCTGTACACGTTCCGTAACCTGTCGCGTAACGAGGTTGAGAGCGTCGGTGCGGGTGACATAACGGCCGTCGTCGGGTTCGAAGGCGTCGCCATTGGCGACACCATTGCTGCTGCCGACCACCCGGAGGGCCTGGAGCGAATAACCGTCGAGCAGCCGACCGTGCAGATGACGTTCGGCGTGAATACCTCGCCCTTCTCCGGCCAGGACGGCAAGTATGCGACCTCACGAATGCTGTGGGACAGGTTGCAAAAAGAGCTCGAGACGAATGTCAGCCTCCGGGTCGAGAAGACCGACCGTGCCGACGAGTTCATCGTGTCGGGCCGAGGTGAACTTCACCTGTCGGTCCTCATAGAGACGATCCGCCGGGAGGGATTGGAGCTTCAGGTCTCGAAGCCAGAGGCCGTGACCACGCTCATCGACGGCAGGCGTCATGAACCCTATGAACTGTTAACGATAGATACGACCGATGACTTCATTGGCGTCATCACCGAGGAGATGGCTTCACGCCTGTCTAAAATGACAGACATGTCTAACCCGGAGTTGGGCCGAGTCCGCATGAAGTTTGAACTGCCTACCAGGGGTCTGATCGGGTTCCGCAGCTTCTTCATCCGTGTCGGCCGCGGCGAAGGTGTGATGAACAGCGAACTGCTGGAACTGCGCCCGGTAAAGGGCGTGGTGAAGTCGACTCGTGCCGGGTCGCTAGTGGCCTCCCACTCTGGCGTCACGGTGGCCAACGGCCTGCGCAACGCACAGGGACGCGGGCGCACGTTTGTTGAGCCCAGCACGCCCGTTTATGAAGGCATGGTGATTGGCCTCGGCACCCGTGTGGACGACATGGACGTCAACATTTGCAAGCAGCGCAAGCTGACCAATATGCGCTCGTCCACTTCCGACATTGTCGTTCGGTTGGAGCCGCCGATGTTGTTCAGCCTGGAAGAGGCGTTGAACTTCATTTCCGACGACGAGCTCGTCGAGATCACGCCGAAGGACGTCCGCATGCGCAAGCGCACCCTCGACGGCGGGGCACGCCAGCGCCTGGGCCGCGACGCCAAGGCACCCGTGAGCGCGCGTAGCTAGCGCCTGGCCCCTGGTTAACCACGGGCCCCGGGGCCCGTAGGAGAAAACATGGCTGCCTCACCACTCCAATCGGCCAGCCTGCTCGATTCGGCAAACGAGCTTGCGAGGCGTGCGGCCGCAAGCTCGGACGAAATCGATCGCGAGCGCAGGCTGGTTCCCGAACTCGCCGCCGACATGGCCAGGGCCGGGATGTTCCGCATGCTCGTACCGGCCTCTCTCGGCGGGTCTGAACTGGACTTCCCCGACTATCTAAAGATAGTCGACGTGTTCGCCAGGGCCAACGGCTCGGCCGCTTGGTGCCTGAACCAGAACAACGTCTTCGCCACTAACTCATCTCGCATTCCAGAGCGAACTGCGCGGCGAATATGGAATGACCCGCTGGCGGTGGTAACCAACGGCCCGCCCACACCAGACTCTTTAGCTGTTCCTGTGGACGGCGGCTACCGGCTCACCGGCCGGTGGAACTTTTCCTCTGGCATTCGGCACGCAAGCTGGGTAGCCGCGCTCGCCCGTGTGCGTGATCCTCAAGCCATCCAGGGCCCGATGACGGATCCGGACGTGGGCGTGACACTTCTCATACCAAGAGACGAAGTCGAGATTCTCGATGTCTGGAACGTGACGGGCCTGCGGGGCACCGGCAGCTTCAGTTTCCAGGTCAACGATCTATTTGTTCCCGAGATCCGTTCATACGGGGGCGACGCGCCCGCAAGAAACGACGGGCCGATATACGTTATGTCGACGGTTCTGATGTTCGCCGCCGGGTTCGGCACGGTCGCACTGGGCATAGCCCGCAGTGCGCTGGATACGGCCATCGAGCTAGCCGGTGCCAAGACGCCGGTCATGACGAAAGCGCTTCTCGCCGACCTGTCCACGACCCAACGCCAGATAGGCCTCGCCGAGGCCCAGTGGGCGGCTGCCAGGGCATTACTTGGGGAAGCTGTCGCAGGGTTATGGGGCGAGGCGCAGGCGAACCGCGAGCTTTCGGTGGACCAGCGCATCCGGCTTCGGCTCGCAGGCACGCACGCCATTCGCACGTCGGCCGACGTGGTGGACGCCGCTTATAACCTTGCCGGTGCGACCTCGGTGTTCGCCGACAATCCGATTCAGCGGCGGTTCCAGGATGTGCACGTCATTACCCAGCAGGCGCAGGGCCGCATGGTCCACTACGACACTGCGGGCAAGTATTTCCTCGGCCAAACGCCAGAAGGCTTCTTTTAGACGACCCGACCCCCGCCATGTGATAGATTCGTGGCAGGCGATTTTCGTGAGTTAGCCAGTCAACGGTTAGGGGGCTGGAAAATTAAGACCCTGCTCGTATTGTTTTTCAGCGCAGCTGCGCTCGCCTTAGGGGCGTGTGGCGCTGACGAGCCACTGGCGACGGCGTCCCCTACTGCGACCCCAGAGACACAGGCTTCGGGCTCTACTCAGGATTCTGGCGACGCAAGCGACCCAACCGGCACAGGAGAGGTAGACAGCGCCACGTCTGCCGCCACCGCTGAGGCGCTACGCAAGAGCATTGCGGGGGACTGCGAGATTGGGCCGGGCGCCGACTGCGAGGGGGCGGACTTCGACGGTGCGGACCTCGACCCCGGCGACGCGGGTTGGCAGAACTTCGACCCCATAGACCTGACCGGCGCGAACCTGCGAAACGCCGATATGGGTGGCGTAAGCATGTTCCAGGGGACGCTAGAGGACGCCGACCTGACGGGCGCGAACCTGCGCGGCGCTCAATTGCGCAGCGCCAGCCTGAAGAACGCCATTTTGCGAGACACCGACCTGACAGACGCCAGCCTGTCCTTCGCCGACGACCGGGGAGCGGACTTCACCGGCGCCATTTTCTGCAACACCATCATGCCCAAGGGCGAGACCAACAACGACGACTGCTAGCAAGCAATCGTCGTTTGCGAAGCGATGAGGCCGTGAGCCGAAGAGCCCTAGAGCGCGTTTCGCGCGGAGAGCTTAGCCAGTAAAACTGGCGATGGCCTTGTTCACTTCGGAGGCCGCTTCCATCATGGCCATGTGGCCGACGCCATCGATTCTGTGAACCGTGATCCCATCGGGCAGGCCGTCGGCGTGCGAGACCGGGATGATGCTATCGCCGGTGCCCCAGATCACCTGGACCGGTGTTGTAAGCCCGGCCAGACGGTCCCTGAGGGAGACGGCCTGCTTGCCGTCCGCAACCATTCCGGCGGCTACGCTGCGCAGCGCACCGTCCACCCCGTCCAGGCGCTTGTATTTAAGTACGTCGTCTACTAGCTGGCGGGTGACCAGCGAGGGGTCGGCGAATAGCTGCTCAAGAAATGGCTTTAGTGCACGGCGCCTATCGGATGCGATGAAGCCGTCCACGTAGCCAGTGTTTATCTCAGCGCCCAGTCCGGCGGCAGCGAGCAGAGTCACCGAGGCGCAAAGGTCGGGCCGACTCGCGGCCAGTTCCACCGCCACGGCTCCGCCCAGCGAGTGACCGACGAGGTGCAGTTTTGACAGACCCAGGCCGTCGGCGAAACCCGCTACGACTGCGGCCAGCGAGGCGAGCGTGCCGTCGCCAACGTCTTTGGACGAGCCGCCGTGTCCCGGCAGGTCTAGTGCATACACTGCTCGGTCTTGGGAAAGGGTTTCGTGGTTGAAGAGCCAGTTGTTCAGCTCACCCCCGAAGCCGTGGATGAGGACGATGGGATCGCCCCCTTCACCCCGTTGCAGGTAGCGCAACGGGCGACCAGCGACGTCGACGGTCTGGAATTCGGGGCCCTCGTCCTCTTCTTCCTCAGGCACGAACGAGCCCAGGAACGACTCCACGAAACCGTCGATGGCGTCGTCGGCCACGTCGGGGCCTGCGATTACGGCGAGTAGCCCGGAAACAGGGACGTAGTCGCCTTCCTTTGCCACGTGCCGCCGCACTACGCCAGAAGCTGGAGACTCGGCGACGCTGGCGATCTTCTCGGTCTCGATCTCGACGATCTCTTCACCCGCCTCGACCTCGGCTCCCTCTTCCACCAGCCACTTGGTGACCATTCCCTGCGTCATCGTCAGGCCCCACTTGGGCATGGTGAATTTGGTCAGTTCGTCTGTCATGTGCCGTACCCCGCCACTTCGCGTACTGCCGCCTCAATTTTCGCGGCGTCCGGCTTGTACATGTCTTCCAGCACGTCGCTGAACGGGACCGGCGTGTGGGGGGCTGTCACCAGCTTTATCGGCGCTTTGAGGTCCCCAAAGGCCTCAGCCGCTATGAGCGCAGAAACATCGGTGGCCACGCTGCACCGGGGGGTGGCCTCGTCGACCACCACCACCCTGCCGGTGTTCTCGACGCTCTCTAAGATCGTCTCTTCGTCCATGGGGGAAGTGGTGCGCAGATCGACTATCTCGCACTGTATGCCCTGTGCGGCCAGACTACTGGCGGCCTCTTGAGCGGTGTGCACCATCTGGCCCAGGGCGATTATGGAGACATCCCCGCCTTCTCGAACCACGTTCGCCTCGCCCAGCGGGATGGCGTACGACTCTTCGGGTACGTCGCCTTCCATCTGCATGAGCGCTTTGTGCTCGAAGAAGATGACCGGGTCGTTGTCTCTTATGGACGCGATGAGCAGGCCCTTGGCGTCGTAGGGAGTCGACGGCACGACAACCTTGAGGCCGGGTATGTGCGTGAAGATGCTGTACAGCGACTGGGAGTGCTGGGCGGCGGCCCGAATGCCCGCCCCGTACAGCGTGCGGATGACGATGGGCGTTTCGGCCTTGCCGCCGAACATGTAGCGGAACTTGGCGGCCTGGTTGAATATCTGGTCGAAGCACACGCCCATGAAGTCGTTGAACATGAGCTCTGCGACCGGCCGCAGCCCGGAAGCCGCCGCGCCGACTGCCGCGCCAATGAAGGCCGACTCGGTAATGGGCGTGTCCATTACCCGGTCGCCGTGCTTTGAATAAAGGCCTTTGGTTATGCCCAGCGGCCCGCCCCAGGCGTCCATTTCGCCGTCGGTTCCCGAGCCACCGGCGATGTCCTCGCCCATGACGATGACCGACGGGTCCCGGCTCAACTCCTGGTCGAGCGCTTCGTTTATGGCCTGCTGGTAGGTGATGATCCTGGCCATCGTGAGTCTCCTATTACGGTTGCCTTGAGTTGGAATTCAGGGAGTTGGGGATCAGTAACTGACGTACACGTCGGTGAGAAGGTCGGCCTCGGTCGGCTTGGGAGCAGCTTTGGCATCGACTACGGCCGACTCGATGAGAGCCTCGACTTCGGTGTCGATGGCGTCCAGGTCGGCCTGGGCGAGTTGGCCTGAGCCAATGACGTTGCCTGCGAAGCCGTCGAGACAATCGCGTGTGTCGCGAATGTTCTGCACTTCGTTTGGTGCCCGGTAGGTCTGGGCGTCGCCCTCGAAGTGGCCGTAGTAACGGTTGACCATGCACTCGATGAACGCCGGCCCCTCGCCCCTGCGCGCCCTGTCCACGGCCTCTCCCACGGCTTCGAATACGGCGAAGAAGTCGTGGCCGTCCACTGTTATTGCGGGCATGCCGAACGAGGCTGCCCGGCCAGCGATGCTTTCCGCGCCGATCGCGAATTTCCGCGAGGTGGCCTCAGCGTAGCCGTTGTTCTCTGCGATGAATACGGCGGGCAGGTTCCAGACTTGTGCGAGATTGAGACTTTCTAGCGTCGTGCCCTGATTGGAAGCGCCGTCGCCGACGAAGGCGATGGCGACGTTGTCGGTGCCCTTCACCTTGGCCGCCAGGGCCGCGCCGCAGATGAGCGGCGGGCCGCCCCCGACGATGCCGTTGGCACCCATCATGCCCTTGTCCAGGTCGGCGATGTGCATGGAGCCGCCCTTGCCGTGGCATACGCCGGTCTGTTTACCGTAAATCTCGGCCATCATGCTGTGCACGTCCACGCCCTTGGCAATGCAGTGGCCGTGGCCGCGATGGGTGGAGGCGATTTTGTCGCCCACCCTGAGGTTGATGCAAACGCCGACGGCGCATGCTTCTTCACCTGCGTACAGGTGCACGAAGCCGGGTATATCACCGGTGGCGAATTCTTCATGGAGACGCTCTTCGAACACCCGAATCGTCTTCATTGTGCGATAGGCGGTGAGGAGGTCTTGCCTCTCCAGTGTCATCATGGGCTAGCTTCCTATTGACGGGACGACCCGAAATTGGCGCTAGAGTAGCACGAAGAGATAGAGATAAGGGCACGAGTAGAGGAGCGAAACATTCGCACGGCCGTCAAGGCCAATAGCGAAGCAATGAGACCAAGAGCCGAAGAGCCCGAGAGCGTGGCCGGGCCACGCGGAGAATACTTGGCGGAGAGGGCGGGATTCGAACCCGCGAACCGACTTTCACCGGTTACTCCCTTAGCAGGGGAGCGCATTCGACCACTCTGCCACCTCTCCCAAAACCCATTCTACCCTTAAAATGTCTGGCCAGAGGCATTACTTATTTTCGACGTCCTTAAGCCACTACTAGAAACCCGGCGGCACCGCGAGGTGCTTATCGCCGTCACTGCCGGTTACCTCATGGTGCAACTATCGAGCCTGCCGGTGGCGATTTCCCTGCCGACGCTGGCCGACCAGTTCGGCACCAGCATTAGCGATGCCGCCTTAATGGTGGTCGTATACCTAGTCATGCTCGGTGCCTTCGTGCTGCTGGCGGCAAGGCTGGGCGACCGCGTCGGCCATGCCCCGGTCTTCTTTTTTGGATTGGTGGTGCTGACGACCGCTTCTGGCTTTATTGCGCTGTCTCAGGACCT
>CAUZIR010000019.1:0-12800 GCA_963579815.1 Dehalococcoidia bacterium | reverse complement strand
GATAGCCAGACCATTTGAAAGACGGATTGGGGAGTGGTTTTAGAGGTCTTAAAGATCGCCTTTTTGAGCAAATTAGAGACGAGGTGGACGACGAACGTGTGATACGTGCTATGAAGCGGGTTTCGCGGGAGAATTTCGTGCCCGCCGAGTTACATGACCAGGCGTACGACGATGCAGCACTGCCTATTGGCCAGCGTCAGACCATTTCACAGCCTTTGATGGTCGCGATGATGGTGTCGGCGCTCAGGGTTCGCCGGTCAGACAAGGTGCTGGAAGTGGGCACCGGCAGTGGCTACCAGGCAGCAGTGTTGGCGGAATTGGCCGGTCAAGTGGTCACCGTCGAGAGGGTGCCAGGGCTTTGCGATAGCGCTGCTGCGAGGCTGGCAGAACTCGGGTACTCAAATATCACCGTTTACGAAGCAGGCCCTGAGCTGGGGCGACGTGCAGATGGACCATACGACGCCATTGTCGTGGCCGCTGCCGCGCCCCGATTGCCCAGGGCCCTGATGGATCAGTTGGCCATGGGCGGTCGTCTGGTGGTACCGGTTGGCTCGGCGGACACACAGGAGCTAATGAGGGTAATCAGGGGCCCACGCGACTTTTCTATTCACACGCTCGGCGGCTGCCGTTTCGTGCCTTTGATAGGCGACGGGGCCTGGGCCGAGGACGACCCCGATTTATTGGAGCATACAGGTGACCCTCAACTGTGAAGTTGATTTGGTCTAAAACACCCCGTTTGTTAGCGTGCTTAAAGAGGGGTTTCGACGGCTGTATTACCTTGTTAGCCGGTTAAATTTGCCATATTCTGGCTTCATCTCAGCGGGCTTTTAGCCCGGCTTAAAAATGAGCGGACAAATATTGGAATATGAGGCAGTAATCGGACTGGAGGTCCACGCCCAGCTGCGGACCAAGAGCAAGATGTTCTGCAGCTGTAGCGCCGCCTACCAGGAACTTGAGCCCAACACCGATGTGTGCCCGGTCTGTATGGGCATGCCCGGCGTCTTGCCAGTACCCAACCGCAAGGCGGTGGAGTACGTGGTGCGGACCGGCCTGGCCCTGGGGTGCACGATCGCGGACGTTTCCAAGTTCGACCGCAAGAACTACCCGTACCCCGACCTGATGAAGGGGTACCAGATTTCCCAGTTCGACCGGCCCATCGCCTCTAACGGGCATCTTGACGTGGAGACAGAGGCTGGCGCGCGAACGATTCGCGTTGAGCGCGTCCACTTAGAAGAGGACGTCTCCAAGCTCATGCACCGGTCCGACGGCACTGGTTCTTATAGCTTGCTCGACATAAACCGCGCCGGTGTGCCGCTAATGGAGGTCGTAAGCCACCCCGATATGAGGTCGGCAGATGAGGCCCGCGACTATCTCACCAAGCTGCGGTCCATCTTCCGTTACATTGGCGTCAGTACCGCCAACATGGAGGAGGGCAGCTTCCGCTGCGATGCCAACATAAGCATCCGGCCCGTTGGCGATGAAGAGCTTGGGCCGAAGGTCGAAGTCAAGAACATGAACAGCTTCCGGGGCGTGCACGGGGCCCTGCTCTACGAAATAGAAAGGCAGAACAAGGCGGTCCGGGTGGGCGAACGGATCGTGCAAGAAACCAGGGGTTGGGCGGACGAAAAGGGAACGACTTTCTCCCAGCGGAGCAAGGAGGAGGCAAACGACTACCGTTACTTCTCTGAGCCCGATATTCCACCCTTCGCCATCTCCCGTACCTGGGTTGAGGAGGTCGGCAGCTCTCTTCCAGAGCTACCGGTTGCCCGAAAGCTGCGCTACGAAAGCGACTACGGTCTGTCGCCGTACGACGCTGGCCTGTTAACTGGTTCGCGCGACCTGGCCGACTATTTTGAAAAAGCACTCGGGGATGGGACTGGCTCGCAGGGTGAGCGCGCGAAAGCCGCCAAGTCGGTGAGCAACTGGCTGCTTGGAGAGTTCACCCGGCTGCTAAGTGAGTCCGATACCGCCGTGACCGAGACGAAGGTTCAACCGGGCCAGATTCTGAAGTTGCAGACTCTGGTTGACGGGGGCACGCTCTCTTCGAGCATGGCCAAGACTGTGTTCATCGACATGTTCGAGACGGGTCGCCCCGCCGCAGAGTCCGCCAGCGCCCTGGGCATGGAGCAAATTAGCGACACGAGCGCTGTTCAGGCGGCCGTAGACGAGGCCATAGCAGCGAACTCCAAGGCGGTCGCCGACTACCGCGCTGGCAAGGACTCGGCCGTTAAGTTCCTCGTCGGCCAGGTAATGAGGGTGACGAGGGGGAAAGCGAACCCGAAGCTGGCCACCGAGCTTGTGCGAAAGCGACTGGACTCAGGACCCGACGCATGAATCGCAGTCGTCGGAGGCAAAACGGCTCGTCGTCAGACCTTGCGGCCGACACGAACACGGCTGCCCTGATTACTACCCTGCGCAAGTTGCTGCCGCTCGGCCTCGGTGTAAAACGCTGGCTGGTTATTGGCAGCGCAGGGTTCTTCATCAGCGCCACCGGCATGGCCTACGTCCTGGGCCGGGTATTCGACCTGCGCCCCCCTTCGTTCCTGCCGATAGCCGTAGAGGCGATAATCCTGATGGCCGTGGGCGTGATTGTCCTGCTACTGAGTGTCTATGGCCTGCTTCGGTCGCTGGGCCCCCAGATGTTCGCTTCCCGCGATGTTGGTCATCTGCTGGAGAACATCGGGTCGAGGCGCACGCGCGAGCGTGGACCGAAGATTGTGGTGATAGGCGGCGGGACCGGCCTTTCGGTGCTGCTCCGGGGCATAAAGCAGCACACCGACAACATTACAGCGGTTGTGACGGTGGCTGACGACGGCGGCAGTTCGGGTCGGCTGCGAAGAGAAATGGGAGTGCCCCCACCCGGCGATTTCCGAAACTGCATCGTCGCCCTTTCCGACTCCGAAAAGCTCGTCACCGACCTGTTCCAGTACCGCTTCAGCCAGGGCGAGGGCCTGGAAGGTCACAACTTTGGCAACCTGTTCATTGTGGCCATGGTGGAGGTGACGGGCAGCTTCGATAAAGCGCTGTCGGAGTCGGGCAAGGTACTGGCAGTGCGCGGCCAGATTGTGCCAGCAACTGTCGCGAACGTCCGCCTCTCGGCCAGGCTTATCGACGGGCGGATAGTCACGGGTGAATCGAACATTCCCCTGTCTGGCGCGGGCATTGAAGAGCTATTTTTGGAACCCCGACGCCCGTCGGCTCACCCGAAGGCGGTCGAGGCGATACTGGACGCCGACATAGTGGTTATGGGGCCGGGCAGCCTGTTCACGAGCATCCTACCCAACCTGATGGTTCCGGGCATCACCAAGGCACTTGAGGAGTCGCAGGCGACCAAGGTGTACGTATGCAATGTGGCGACCCAAGAAGGAGAAACGGACAATTTCTCGGTCGCCGATCATGTAGACGCACTCCAGCGGCATACGCACGAGAAGATCACCGACTTTGTAATCGCAAACTCACACGCGGCAGATCCGGGCACCGACTACGGAGAGACGATCGTGGTGGACGACGGACGCTCCGTGCCTTATGCAACGGTCCTGCACGCTGAGATCGCCGACCCCGAGCATCCGGTCAGGCACAGCTCCGAGGGTCTCGCTAGAGCGGTCATGTCCCTGTATCATGGGAATCGTAGGCTTCGGACCCAGCAACAGCGTCAGGGTTCCGAAGGCTTGCTGGCAGGGTAGCCAAAGGGCACTCCGAAACCCTGCCGAAACCCCGAGGGAACCCCAGAACAAAAGGGTACAAGAGAGAATTACTTGGGCAATAGTTTAATAAACGTAATCCAGTTGGTTGTGGCCGTCACTCTTGTGGTCGTCATAATTGTCCAGGTCCGCGGCCAGGGTGGAGGTCTGTTCGGTTCCGCCGAGGGGTCGTTCCGCACTCGTCGAGGTATAGAAAAGACACTTTTTCAGTTCACCATCGGCCTGGTCGGAGTCTTCATAGTCATGTCCCTGGTAAGCGTCCGCTACTTCTAGGAACCCGGGCCCGATCGCGAGGTCGCGAGGCCCGGTAACGGCGCAGTACACCGGATGCCTGCCAACCCTTCGATCATCACTCTGACCTCCGATTTTGGTCTGCGCGACGCCTATGTCGCTACGGTCAAAGGCGTGATTCTGAGCATTTGCCGTGACGCGGCGATTGTGGATGTTACCCATCAGGTACCCGCCCAGGACGTGGCTCATGGAGCCTTTGTTATCGCCCAAGCGTATGGCAGTTACCCTGACGATACGGTGCACGTCTGTGTGGTCGACCCTGGCGTTGGAACCGGCAGGCGAGCGGTCGCGCTGGTTACGCCCCGCGGCCTGTTTGTCGCCCCGGACAACGGCCTGCTAACAAGAGTGCTCGCGGATCTCCTGGCGCAAGCTTGGGTGGATTTGAGTACCCAGGACCCCGGCTTTTTACCGGTGCCTCCGGGCTGTCGGGCCTACGTACTGCAAGAGCCGAAGTACTGGCGAAGCACGGTATCGAACACCTTCCACGGCAGGGACGTGTTCGCCCCTGTTGCTGCCCACCTGGCCAGCGGCGTAAAGCCCGCCAATCTCGGCGCGGAGACCGACGTGCTCGTGGCGATCCTGGAGTCGCCCCCAGAAGTGTCCTTCAATTCGACAAAGGGAACGGTCGTCTATGTGGACTCGTTCGGCAATCTGATTACCAATATCGCTGGAGAGACGATCGGTCAGGGCGACGCGGTGGTGGAAGTCGGCGGCCGAAAAATAGAGGGCCCGGTGCGCACATTCGCAGACACCGACGGGCTGATGGCCCTGGTGGGGAGCTTCGGTTTCCTCGAAATAGCGCTCAGGGACGGCAGCGCCGCTGCCGAACTGGGCGTGGCGGTTGGCGAGACGGTTAGGGTCAGCCTGGCCAGCTAAAGACTGGCTCCAGAGGCCAGCGACTAAAGCGACTTAGAGTGCGCTTATGCCGCCGTCAATGTAGACGGCCTGGCCCGTCATGTAGTCAGACGCAGCGCTGGCGAGATAAACGGCCAGAGAGCCCAACTCCCTCAGGTTGCCCGGTCGGCCCATCGGAATGGTTGCGGCGGCTCTTTCCGCCTTTTCCGGGACCTGCCACTGGTCGCCCGACATCTCGGTTTCGTAGGCGCCCGGGCAGATCGCGTTCACCTGCACGCCGTGGGAGGCCCACTCCAGCGCCAGGACGCGAGTCAACATGTTTACGGCCGCCTTGGACACGCTGTAGGCGATGGTGTTGGGCATCGCCCGCTTTCCCTGCACCGACGAGACGTTGATTATCTTGCCGCTGCCCCGTTCGAGCATGTGCGGGGCCACCGCCCGGCAGCCGTACATAACGCCGTTGACGTTGGTGGCCATCAGCCCGTCCCATTCCGTGTCTGTAATGGGGTGATCTGGCGTGCGAGACATGCGCAGCCCTTCGGGCAACCCACCGGGGGGCGGCACAAGGGGCAAGCGCAGGTTGAACCCGGCATTGTTGACTAGAACATCGATCTGTCCGAATTCGTCCAGGACCGATTGCACCATGCGATCTACCTCGGACGAGCTTGAGACGTCGGTCGGCACTACCAGGGAACGGCGGCCCAGGCCGCGTATCTGGCCTGCAACCTCGTCCAGGTCAGATTCGGTGCGGGCGGCGATGGCGACGTCGGCTCCGGCCTCTGCCAGTACCAGGGCGATGGCCCGACCAATGCCTTTACCGGCCCCGGTGACAACGACTGATTTGCCAGCAAGTGAGAACTCGGTTAACGGCGATTTCACTTGCGCTTCCAGACGGTACCGTCTGGGGTGTCCTCCAGTTGCACGTCCAGGTCGACGAGCCGGTCGCGGATGCCGTCGGCGATATCGAACTGCTTGGCCGAGCGCAAAAGACGTCGAATGTCTATGAGCAGGTCTATGAACGGCCCGGCGTCCCCGTCGGCAGATCGCTTCTCCAGCGTCAACCCGAGCACGCCAGTGAGGTCGAGCAAGGTTCGCTGGGCATCGGCCACGCGGCGACCCTCGTCCCGAGACCGGTGGATGTCTCGCACCAGGTCGAATATCGCCGCCAGGGCCTGGGGCGTATTCAGGTCGTCTTCCATTGCTGCATGGAACCGGGCCTTGTGTGTTGTGGCATCTAGAGCGTCTCCATCGCCCAGCTCCGGCACGGTGGCCGCGCTTCGTAGCCGCTCTGCGGCGCGCTCTTGCGCGGCCACGTTCTCTTCGGTGTATGTCAGCGGGGCGCGATAGTGCGAACTGAGGAAGAACAGCCTCAGCGCATCGCAGGAGTGGGTCTCCAGCGCCTGGCCTATGGTGACCATGTTGCCGAGGGACTTGCTCATCTTGTCTTCGCCCAGCCTCACCAGGCCGTTGTGGACCCAGTGGCCTGCGAACGGCACTTTCCCCGTGAAGGACTCGGACTGGGCGAGTTCGTTTTCGTGGTGGGGGAAGACGAGGTCCTGCCCTCCACCGTGTATGTCGATGGTCTCCCCAAGGTACTCCAGGGCCATTGCGCTGCACTCGATGTGCCAGCCCGGCCGACCCGGTCCCCAGGGGCTTTCCCAGGCCGGTTCACCCGGTTTTTGCGACTTCCACAGCGCAAAGTCCAGGGCGTCTTCCTTCTCTTCATTCACCGCCACTCGCGCTCCTGAGAGCAGCTTGTCGATATCGCGGTGGCTGAGCTTGCCGTAGTCCTCGTCCGCCCTGACGCGGAAGTAGACATCCCCTCCGGAGGCGTAGGCGTAGTCCTTTTCCACGAGACCGGCGATCATCTCGACGATCTTGTCGATCTCTGACGTCGCCCTGGGGTACTCGTCGGCGCGGAGAATGTTCAGGTGGTCCATCTCCGACAGATAGGTCACTATGTTGGACTCGGCCAGTTCACTTACTGGAATACCGGCCTTGGCCGCCCCGTCGATCATTTTGTCGTCGATGTCGGTGAAGTTTTCCACGTGCCGGACCGACAGGCCCGTGTGCTGGATGTAGCGTCGCAATACGTCAAAGACGACCGCGCGCATGGCGTGACCGACGTGCGCGGTGGAATAGGGCGTTATGCCGCATACGTACATTGTTACGGTGTCGCCGGTCGGGTTGAGGTCCTCGGACTGTCCCGAGAGCGTGTTGTACAGCTTCATGTAAGTGGATACTCGCTAAAAACTTGGTAAGTTTGCGCCCCAGTTCGGCCTTAGGCCCCGGCGCTCTCAAGAGTCGCCACGGCAAGAGCGGCGATCCCTTCGCCCCGGCCCGTGAACCCGAGACCGTCGGTCGTCGTCGCCTTAACGTTGACCTGCGTCTCGTCCAGCGACAGACCGGCCACAAGACCGGCTCTTATGCGTCCAATATGGGGTGCCAGAGTCGGGCGTTGGGCGACGATTGTAGCATCGACAAACGTGGCCCTCCATCCGGCATCCCGCACCTTTTCGACTGTACGCTTCAGTAGCACGATGCTGGAGATACGGGCGTTCCCGGGGTCGGAGGACGGAAAGTGAGCGCCTATGTCTCCGAGTGCGGCGGCCCCGAGCAGGGCGTCGATTACGGCGTGTACCAGCACGTCCCCGTCGCTGTGGCCGTCCAGCCCCATTTCGAACGGGACGCTGTAGCCCCCCAGCACGAGGGATCGGCCAGCGACCAGGGGGTGCACGTCGGTCCCGAGGCCGGTCCGGTAGGTCATGTGCTGGCTCCTGTCGTCATCTGGGTGTCGTCTGGCCGGCTGGAAGACCGGCTGGCCATCAACGCTTCGGCGATGACCAGGTCCTCTGGCGTGGTGACTTTGATGTTCGCATATGAGTCCATGAACACTCGTACGCTACCGCCTACAAGTTCCACCATGGAAGCGTCGTCGGTGACGTCGTGCGCTATGCGGCCGTGCGCGCGCACCAGCAGTTCGGTGGCGAAGACCTGGGGCGTATGCACGACCCAGAGGGTGCTGCGGTCGGGGGTCGAAGCGACGGTGCTGTCGTCGTCTATCACCTTGATGGTGTCCTTCACGGGCACCGCCGCGATTGCGGCACCGGTGAGCCGGGCTTCGTTTAGACCCGCTTCGAAGGTACTTACGGCCACGAGGGGTCGAGCGCCGTCGTGGACGATGGTCCACCTGGTTGCTGGCAGTGCGGCCAGCCCGGCCCCGACAGAGTCCTGCCGACGCTTACCGCCGGGTACCACAGTCACTTCAGTCCAACCTTGGGCATGGACCAGTTCGGTTGCTTGGTCGAGGTTTGCCGGGCTGAGTACCAACGCCACGTGGCCCACCGACGCACAGCGCACCAGGGCATCGAGAGCGTGCCAGATGAGTGGGTGACCGGCGAGCGGTGCAAATATCTTGTCCACGCCAGGCATTCTGGATGAGGATCCGGCGGCGACGATTATTGCGCCCACCCCTTTGGCAATTTCGACACTCACGGCTGCTTACCCGGCTTCATGCCGAAATGATACACGGGGACGGGCGCGTCGGAGTGACGGAGATGAGCCGAATGGATCGCGGCCCTGGACTATACTTGGGCGGGCCAGCGATAGGCAGAGCCTATCGCTTGAGTGGCCAGACTTGAACACGGAGTGCCGAATTGGAGTTTGCACAGGTAGAAGCGTTTATTGAGGCCGATCGACGGGGGAGTTTCCGCCGGGCGGCCAAGGTGTTGTTCCTGTCGCAGCCGTCTCTCAGCAACCGAATTCGTCTTCTTGAAACGGAACTGGGGACGCGGCTGTTTCACCGCCGGGGGAACGGGGTAGTACTTACCGACACCGGCCACCTATTTTTGCCGTACGCCACGCGCGCGCTGGAAACCCTTCGGGACGGGCGGCAGGTGGTGGC
The DNA here is from genome assembly GCA_963579815.1 of Dehalococcoidia bacterium. Taxonomy (GTDB): domain Bacteria; phylum Chloroflexota; class Dehalococcoidia; order Lucifugimonadales; family UBA2962; genus CAUZIR01. The sequence continues at coordinate 4,049 of CAUZIR010000019.1, read as the reverse complement.
CACTGCCCGCGATGCCATTGGGGGCGTCGTAACGATCGCGTCGAGCCGGGTGGTCGGCACCTACGCCCTGCCTGGCATTCTTGACCGGCTGGCGGCGACGCACCCCGACATTAGGGCGAGCGTCACTGTGTCGAACTCGCGAGAGGTTCTACAAATGGTGGTAGAAGGCCAGGTACAGGTGGGGCTGTCGCGCGGCCTCGTCCACCCTGAAGTGGACACCAGGCGACTGTTTGACGAGGACCTCGTATTGATTGTTCACCCGGATCACCCGCTGACGACTCGTGCGGACGTGAGCATTAGAGACATCGCCGCAGAGCCCCTGATACTGTACGACACCGGCGCGTCGTATCTGCTAATGATCGAGCAGGCGTGCCTGGACGCGGGCGTGGCACCCAGGGTTGAGATGCGACTGGACGGTTTGGACGCCGCCAAGCGCATGGTCGAAAACGGGATGGGCATATCGTTCGTCCCGCGGTCGGTGGCTGCTCGTGAGGTGAACGCGGGCTCACTTACGATAGTTCAGCTGGGGCCAGAGCACCGGATGGTGCTGTCGACATGCGTTCTAGTCAGGCGAGCCAAGCGCCAGCCGGACAACGTTCGGGCGTTAATGGGCGTGCTGCAAGCCCTGTACGCGGCTCCGTCTGCTGCCCCTTCGAGCCCCCCGACAGCCAGTGCTAGAATTTCGATGCCGTTAACACGGCCGGAGTAACCATATGGCCAGAAACTATTGGATGTTTGTTCAGACGGAACAAAACTTCCAGATCACGAAAAATATGAATTTCAAGCTGCACGGTCTGAGCGCCAAATACAGGCGCCGGGCAGACAGGATGCAGCCCGACGACAGCGTCCTTTACTACGTTAGCGGCACGAAACGGTGGACCGCCCTAGCGACGATACGGTCCAAGGCGTTCGAGGATCGCTCGCCACTGTGGTCACCCACACACCGGGGGGAGGACTTTCGCTACCGGGTGAAGATGGCACCACGCCTGGTGCTGGACGACGACGAGGCGATTGAGGCCCTTATGCTCGCGCCCAGGCTGGAGTATTTAAAGCGATGGGCACCGGAGCTTTGGCCGCTGGCATTTATTGACAGCGTGCATCTGCTGCCACAGCGTGATTTTCGGCTGATCGAAGCCGAGATGAAGAGGATTGACGCAGGTTCGAAAAAGCGAATGCGCACCGCTGACGGGGTCGCGATGGAAGACGGGGAGGCCCGGACGCGATACACGGATGCCGATGGAGCCAGTGGAGAGGACCTGCCCGTAGGTGCGCTGGTGCGACCGGCCCAGAGGACCCAAGAGACCTGGACGACGGACGGCTCTGACGACGACTACCCAACGGACTCGGTCCCAAGGGACTCGGGCCGGGAAAGTTCGGACGGGGAGATCGAACCGGGCGACGAGCCTGACTCGCCTCCCGAGGCCTAATTAGCGGCCGCTGTCGCTACTGCTCCCCGGCGGCCTAGTTGGCGGCCGCTGCCGCTACTTCTTGGCCCTCGGTGTCGAGGGTCAAACCGAAGTCGTCGTCGAAGGTTGCGTGCAGACGCTCGAGTACTTCTGCCGGAATTTCGTCGGTCTCGGGAGCGGCGGCGAACTCCTCCAACTGCTCCATGTTCAGGATGTTCGGCAGTACGGACGCCACGTTCTGTCCTGAAAGAACGAACTTTATCGCCGTCTGAGCGACGGTCGAGGACATGGCCTCTTCCAGGTACGCAACGGCGTTTAGCTTCTTTATGCCCGTTTCCAGCCACGCCTGTTTTCGGTGCGCGCGGTGGTCGTCAGGGGCGAAGACGGTGTCCTTAGTGAACGTGCCGTCCAACAGCCCCGATGCGTGGGGTACACGCGACAGCAGGCCTGTGCCGCACTCTTCGGCGATGGGGAAGAATTTGCGGGCGGGCTGCTGTTCCATGACGCTGTAGATGATCTGGATGGCGTCGAGGTTGCGCTCGCGCATCGACGTTTCGCCCTCTTCGAACCAGCCGATGTCGGGGCCGATGGCCGCAGCGTAGTGGCGGATCTTGCCCTCTTTTACCAGTTCGTCGAGGGTCTCAAAAAGCTCGCCGCTTTCCAGTGCGCCCATTTTCGGGTTGTGCAGCTGGTACAGGTCTATGTAGTCGGTCTGTAGCCGGGTGAGGCTCTGCTCGCAAGCGAACTTGACGAATTCCCGGTCCCACTTCTGGGGGCGTTCTGTGTGGCCCTCGCGCTCCCGGTTTGCATAGAAGTCGTAGCCGAACTTCGTTCCGATGATGATGTCGGACCGGCGTTTTTTGAACGTCTGAGCGAGGATCTCCTCGCCGTAACCGAGCCCGTAGGTGTCGGCCGTGTCGAAGAAGTTGATGCCCAGGTCGAGCGCCCGCTCCATCATGCGAATGGCGTCGGGTTCCTCTATCTTGCCCCACCAGCCGGTGCTGACGGTCCAGACCCCGAAGCCGACTTCAGAAATTTCCAGGCCCGTTCGTCCTAGCTTTTGATACTTCAAGAAAGGCGCTCCTTTATGGCTGCGCTGGTGCGCTCATAGTCGGCATCTGAAATAGCGGGAGCAAGCTCCCCCATTGGCACGTCCTGGCCGAGTTCGACCCACGATTTGCACCCGCTGTACTCGTCGAGCAGCGGCAGCGCCTGCGGCTGAAGCAGCGGGTACGCGCGTACTAATGCCACGGTGAGGGGCTGGTTCGGACGCCAGTGCAATCTCTTTTCCGCGTAGTCGTCGGTCCAGATGTGGAACTCCGATATCTGGTTCAGCTTCTCCGGTTCGCTCACCTCGATGTGGTCGGTCACCAGGGCGAAAGCTGACAGGGTGGCCAGGCCGGGTATGTCATCCTCTTCAATTGACTGATCCAGTCGGTCATGAAACGCCGGTTTCACCAGGTCACGCGACTGGTGCAGGTAGGTGGGGAACAGCAGGAACTCGGGGTAGTCGCCGAACTCGGCCGAGAAGTTCTTGTCGTCTTTGTGGATTCCGCCCTTGCGCAGGATGACGATCTGTTCGCCGTCCCTGAGCGCGTTACAGGTAACGGCCCATTCCTTCAGTGCCATTGAGCTTGCAGGGGGTAGGAGAGAGACCATAAGCGAGTGACTCCGATTATATGGGCGGCGGCGCGATCAAGTCGAGAAATATTTCACGAGCGTGCGTCGCCCGTGAGAGCCAGAGATGCTCAGAGATATTAGAATGGTCCGGTTACCCGCCAGTGAAACCTTAAAAAGATTACGGACTTTGAACTATCGAATGCAAATTAGCTCCGACCTTTACAGCCGCCGCAGGGGCCGCAGACCCAAACAGGGGAAACGTCCCGGTGAAAGCCGCGAGACACCTCCTCCCGTACGGTCAGAGCGGCCGCATGGTGAGGACCCGGAACTGCCCACCAACGTAACCACGCTGGTGCTCAGGGCCATTTTTATGGACGGGGCCGTGTATGACGTAATACGGAATCACGCCGGGGCGAGTATGTCGGCCTTAGGCGTTGTGGTGGCGGTGGCCCTGCTCATAGCCACCGGTTTGAGGAACGTCGAGTCGATCTTCCTCGAGGGAAAGCACCCGGCCTTATGGTTCATCCTCAGGGTCAATATCGTGGTCCTCGGTTGGCTCCTGTGGTGGGCCGTCGTGGCAATACTCGGGCTGTGGGTGTTTAAAGGCAGGGCTACGCGTTCTCAATTGCTGCGCGCCCTGGGCATTGCCTCGGCGCCCGCCGCCCTGGTGGCCTTCAGCGAGATTGACGTGGCTCTCATGAACCAGACCGTGGGGGAGGCGATGGTTCTTTTCGGTGTTCTCTGGACGCTGGTGGTAGGAACTCACGCCATAAAAGAGACGCTGAACATACCGTGGTACCCGGCCGCTATTCTCGGTGGAGTGGGTTGGGCGATCGCCTGGGTGTTGTTCTTGAGCGCCCTTATGTGGACCCCGAGCGCCGAGGCCGTTACGCCGTCTCCGTCGGACTCCGGGACTGCCACGTCTACGTCACAAGGCCTCTAGGCCAGGGCTGGGCCTAGGCCTCCGAACATTGCCAAGGCGTTGGCGGTCGTTTGCTCGGCGACCTGCTCGACCGGCATGCC